>NZ_JBHWHX010000001.1:193894-229710 GCF_042732315.1 Streptomyces sp. NPDC059787 | reverse complement strand
ATATTTTTCGCCCTACCACTTGGCTAAAATCCCTGTCCGTGTCTTGAGTGTTGGGTTCTGTTCGGGGGCCCGGGGGGCGGCCGGCATCCCCGGGTACGCCCCCCCCACTCCCGTCAGACCTCTTCGACGCTGCTCGGCTCGCGCCGGGACAGGTCGATGCCGAGCTCCTCCGCAGCGCGGAAGACGTCCTCGTCGGTGTCACGCATCTCGATGGACATACCGTCGCTGGACAGCACCTCCACGTTCAGGCACAGGGACTGCATCTCCTTGATGAGGACCTTGAAGGACTCGGGGATGCCGGGCTCGGGGATGTTCTCGCCCTTGACGATGGCCTCGTAGACCTTCACGCGGCCGGTGACGTCGTCGGACTTGATGGTCAGCAGCTCCTGGAGCGCGTAGGCGGCGCCGTACGCCTCGAGTGCCCACACCTCCATCTCGCCGAACCGCTGGCCACCGAACTGGGCCTTACCACCCAGCGGCTGCTGGGTGATCATGGAGTACGGGCCGGTCGAACGCGCGTGCAGCTTGTCGTCGACCAGGTGGTGCAGCTTCAGGATGTACATGTAGCCGACCGAGATCGGCTCCGGGAACGGCTCGCCCGAGCGGCCGTCGTACAGCCGTGCCTTGCCGGACGGGAGCACCATGCGCTCGCCGTCGCGGTTCGGGATGGTGTGCTGGAGCAGACCCGCGAGCTCGTCCTCACGCGCACCGTCGAAGACCGGGGTGGCGACGTTGGTGCCGGGCTCGACCTTGTCGGCGCCGATGACCTGGAGCCGCTCGGCCCACTCCTCCGCGAGGCCGGAGACGTCCCAGCCGCGGCTGGCGAGCCAGCCGAGGTGGATCTCCAGGACCTGTCCCGGGTTCATTCGGGACGGGACACCCAGCGGGTTGAGGATGATGTCGACCGGGGTGCCGTCCTCCAGGAACGGCATGTCCTCGATCGGGTTGATCTTGGAGATGACGCCCTTGTTGCCGTGGCGGCCGGCGAGCTTGTCACCGTCGGTGATCTTGCGCTTCTGCGCGACGTAGACGCGCACCAGCTGGTTGACACCGGGGGGAAGCTCGTCGCCCTCCTCGCGGTCGAAGACGCGCACACCGATGACCTTGCCGGTCTCGCCGTGCGGCACCTTCAGCGAGGTGTCACGGACCTCACGGGCCTTCTCGCCGAAGATCGCGCGCAGCAGGCGCTCCTCGGGGGTCAGCTCGGTCTCACCCTTGGGCGTGACCTTGCCGACGAGGATGTCACCGGCGATGACCTCGGCACCGATGCGGATGATGCCGCGCTCGTCGAGGTCGGCGAGGACCTCCTCGGAGACGTTCGGGATGTCCCGGGTGATCTCCTCGGGGCCGAGCTTGGTGTCACGGGCGTCGACCTCGTGCTCCTCGATGTGGATCGAGGAGAGGACGTCGTCCTGCACGAGGCGCTGCGACAGGATGATCGCGTCCTCGTAGTTGTGGCCCTCCCACGGCATGAACGCGACCAGCAGGTTCTTGCCGAGCGCCATCTCGCCGTTCTCGGTGGCCGGGCCGTCGGCGAGGACCTGGCCGGTGATGATCCGGTCGCCCTCGTTGACGATGACCTTCTGGTTGACCGAGGTGCCCTGGTTGGAGCGCGAGAACTTGGCCAGGCGGTACGTGATGTACGTGCCGTCGTCGTTGGCGGTGGTGATGTAGTCCGCGGAGACCTCCTGGACCACACCGTCCTTCTCGGCCTTGACCACGTCGCCGGCGTCGACGGCGGAGCGGTACTCCATGCCGGTGCCGACGAGCGGGGACTCGCTCTTGATCAGGGGCACGGCCTGACGCATCATGTTCGCGCCCATGAGGGCACGGTTGGCGTCGTCGTGCTCGAGGAACGGGATCATGGCGGTCGCGACCGACACCATCTGGCGCGGCGAGACGTCCATGTAGTCGACGTCGTCACCGGGGACGTAGTCGACCTCGCCGCCACGGCGGCGGACCAGGATCCGGTTCTCGACGAACCGCATGTCGTCGTTGAGCGGGGCGTTGGCCTGCGCGATGACGAAGCGGTCCTCCTCGTCGGCGGTCAGGTAGTCGACCTCGTCGGTGACCTGGCCCTCGACGACCTTGCGGTACGGCGTCTCGATGAAGCCGAACGGGTTGATCCGGCCGTACGAGGCGAGCGAACCGATCAGACCGATGTTCGGGCCTTCGGGCGTCTCGATCGGGCACATGCGGCCGTAGTGCGACGGGTGCACGTCACGGACCTCGAAGCCGGCCCGCTCACGGGAGAGACCCCCCGGGCCGAGGGCGTTCAGACGACGCTTGTGCGTCAGCCCCGACAGCGGGTTGTTCTGGTCCATGAACTGCGACAGCTGGCTGGTGCCGAAGAACTCCTTGATGGAGGCGACGACCGGCCGGATGTTGATCAGGGTCTGCGGCGTGATCGCCTCGACGTCCTGGGTGGTCATGCGCTCGCGCACGACGCGCTCCATACGGGCGAGACCCGTACGGACCTGGTTCTGGATCAGCTCGCCGACGTTACGGATACGACGGTTGCCGAAGTGGTCGATGTCGTCGGTCTCGACCATGATCGAGCGACCGGACTCGCCGACCGTCTCGGTCTCACCGGCGTGCAGCTTCACCAGGTACTTGATGGTGGCGATGATGTCGTCGGTGGTGAGCACGCCGGCGTCCAGCGGCTCGTCCCCGCCGAGCTTCTTGTTCACCTTGTAGCGGCCGACCTTCGCGAGGTCGTAGCGCTTGGGGTTGAAGTACAGGTTCTCCAGCAGCGTCTGCGCGGCCTCACGCGTGGGGGGCTCGCCCGGACGCAGCTTGCGGTAGATGTCGAGCAGCGCGTCGTCCTGGCCCTGGGTGTGGTCCTTCTCCAGGGTGGCGCGCATGGACTCGTACTCGCCGAACTCCTCGAGGATCTGCTCGGTGGTCCAGCCGAGCGCCTTCAGGAGGACGGTGACGGACTGCTTGCGCTTGCGGTCGATGCGGACACCGACCATGTCGCGCTTGTCGATCTCCATCTCCAGCCAGGCACCCCGGGACGGGATGATCTTGGCGGAGAAGATGTCCTTGTCGGACGTCTTGTCGATGGAGGAGTCGAAGTAGACGCCGGGCGAACGGACGAGCTGCGACACCACGACACGCTCGGTGCCGTTGATGACGAACGTGCCCTTGTTCGTCATGAGCGGGAAGTCGCCCATGAAGACGGTCTGGGACTTGATCTCGCCGGTCTCGTTGTTGGTGAACTCGGCGGTGACGAAGAGCGGGGCCGCGTACGTGAAGTCGCGCTCCTTGCACTCGTCGATGGAGTTCTTCGGCGGCTCGAAGCGGTGGTCGCGGAAGGTCAGCGACATCGACCCGGAGAAGTCCTCGATCGGGGAGATCTCTTCGAAGATCTCCTCCAGACCGGACTTGGTGGGGACGTCGTGCCCGTTCTCGAGAGCCTCCTCGACCCGACTCTGCCAAGCGGTGTTCCCGAGCAGCCAGTCGAAGCTTTCGGTCTGCAGCGCGAGCAGGTTCGGAACCTCGAGAGGCTCCTTGATCTTTGCAAAGGAGATGCGCAGCGGGGCGGTGCTGGCACCGTTGTTCGTATTCGCGGTCGAGGCGTTGCGCGAGGCGGCCAAGAGGGGGTCCTTCCGAGGGCTCGGACTCACTACGCGCGTACCGGCCCCCCACTGGGCAGAGAGACAGACATCCCAGGTCAGAGATGATCTAGTCGTCGGTGCTCGAGCGAGGGCATGCCCCTGGTGACGGGCAGGGGACAGCTAACAGGCAGCGCAAAGGGTCAGTGTAGCCATTTGGCACACTGATGTCCAATGCCGGTTTACGGAACCGGTGGAGGCCCTCGTTCTTCTCAACTCCTGCTACAAGGCGCTGCCCTCAACGCACGTTGATACTGCCCTCTTTGCCGTCGATCCATGCCTCGGATTCGGATCCTTGTGACGACGCGTCCTGAGAATTGCGCGCTGCGTGCGGTTCGTCAAGGCCCCTCTTGCCGGAACCGCCTGCCACCAGGCGGATCTTCGCGGCCCCCGGAGGCACAACGAAGATCACCTTACTCCCCGCCGTCCCGGGAGCAAGGCAGCCGCCGCCGGACCCCTCATACGCCGAGGAGCGACCACCCGGATGGATGATCGCTCCTCAGCGCTTGAGCGTTACACGTCCCTGGGGACGCGCAGGGGACCCGTGGGGACCCCGAAGGTGTTACTTGACCTCGACGGAGGCGCCGGCGCCCTTGAGGGACTCGGCGGCCTTCTCGGCGGCGTCCTTGGCGACCTTCTCGAGGACGGGCTTCGGGGCGCCGTCCACGAGGTCCTTGGCCTCCTTCAGACCCAGGGAGGTCAGCTCACGCACGACCTTGATGACCTGGATCTTCTTGTCGCCGGCACCGGTGAGGATGACGTCGAACTCGTCCTTCTCGGCCTCGGCCTCGGCCGGGGCGGCAGCGGCGGCCGGGGCGGCGGCGACGGCCGCGGCGGCGGTGACGTCGAACTTCTCCTCGAAGGCCTTCACGAACTCGGAGAGCTCGATGAGGGTCATCTCCTCGAACTGGGCGAGCAGGTCTTCCTGGCTGAGCTTCGCCATGATGGCGGTCCTTCCACTAAATCGGCAGGTGCCGGGTGTACGGGGTGAGGCGGGCGTACATCGGGCCCGCGTCGACCCTCACCTCATGCGGTGCGTGCGGCGAGGATCGGAAAGCGAGCCGAATTACTCGGCACCGCCCTGCTCGTCCTGCTTGGCACGGAGCGCGTCCACGGTGCGGACGAGCTTCGAGGGGAGCGCCTGGAAGAGCTGAGCAGTCTGCGTCTGCTTGCCCTTGAAAGCGCCCGCCAGCTTGGCGAGCAGAACCTCGCGGGACTCGAGGTCCGCAAGCTTCTTGATCTCGTCGGCGGACAGCGCCTTGCCGTCAAGGACACCGCCCTTGATGACGAGATTCGGGTTGTCCTTGGCGAAGTCACGAAGACCCTTCGCCGACTCCACCGGGTCACCGGTGACGAAGGCGACTGCCGTCGGACCGTTGAACAGGTCGTCCAGCGTCGAGATCCCGGCCTCGTTGGCCGCAATCTTGGTCAGCGTGTTCTTCACCACGGCGTACTGGGCGTTCTCACCGAGCGAACGGCGCAGCTGCTTGAGCTGGGCCACGGTGAGACCGCGGTACTCGGTCAGCACGGCGGCGCTGGAGTTGCGGAACTGGTCCGTCAACTCGGCAACCGCGGCAGCCTTGTCGGGCCTCGCCATAGAGCCTCGGCCTCCTTCCGGGTGATTCGGACCGCGCGGACCCGAAGGAGGACTGGGGAAAACGAAACGCCCCGGCGCAGGCGCACGGGGCGTAGCTCAACCGGTCACTCGCGTCCTTGCGGCTGCGAACTCCGGGAACTCTTCCACTGACACCTGCGCGGGTCGTCCGCAGTTCAGCGGATCCTTCGGCCACCGTGAACTCTGACGAGCGCACGGCAACGACCAGCGGTCTTTGGCTTCCGTGGAAGAGTACGCGAACGGATCGGCGTCAAGCAAATCGACCGATCGGGAGCCTCAGGTCCTTCAGGAGTCGAGGCCGGCCTCGGGGTCCGCCCCGAGGTCCTCCAGCTCCTTCAGCATTTCCATGAGGTCGAAGGTCTCGCTCGCCGACGGCGCCTCGACCTCGGCCTTGGCACCGTAGTCGGAGTAGTTGGCCGTCATGTTCATCGTGCCCTGCGGCGTCTCCATGCCGACGGCCATCTTGACCGGGTAGTTGTCCTCGTTCACCCAGACCTGGGTGTCGTACCCCTTCAGGCCCGACTTCTTGGCGGTGGCGATCAGGTCCTCGCGCTCCTTCTCGGAGATCAGGTCGAACGACTTGTTGGCGTCGATCATCTCCTCGAAGCTCAGCGTGCCCTTGTAGCGCTGTGTCTGGACGCCGTCGACCTTCTCCGGGCCGACGTGCTTCAGGCTCGGCGACTCCAGCAGCAGGGCGAGCTGCTTGGCCGGGTCCTGGTTCATGTTCTCCAGGCCGCCGGTCATCTGC
Organism: Streptomyces sp. NPDC059787; assembly: GCF_042732315.1. Taxonomy (NCBI): domain Bacteria; kingdom Bacillati; phylum Actinomycetota; class Actinomycetes; order Kitasatosporales; family Streptomycetaceae; genus Streptomyces; species Streptomyces sp. NPDC059787. The sequence goes on along the minus strand of NZ_JBHWHX010000001.1, from coordinate 223,730 downwards.
TTCTGGATCTCGGCGTCGCCGGACGCCTCGGCGATGGCCGCGAAGTCCATCTTCATCCAGCGCTTGCCGTCCATCTCGGCGGCCTGCTTCGCACCCATGTCCATGTACATGACGTTGTCGAGCATGATCATGCGGACCCGCTCGGGCGCCTCCGGGTCTCCCGCCGTGAGCGCGGAGCCCTTCATGGTGACGTCCATCACGGCCGGGTCCCAGCCCTGCACGCCGGAGATCTCCATGGTGCCGCCGCCGTCCACCCCGGCCGGCGTCGATATGGTCATCCGGACCTTGGAGGACTTGGCCTCCGATGTGTTCTTGAAGGCCGCCTGGAGGACCTTCGTCATCTCGTTCTGCGTCTGGACCTCGGCCCCCGCCGAGTCGGCGGCCTTCTTCTTCGTCCCGCCCCCGTCACCGTCCTGACAGCCCGCGACTCCCGCGACGACGGCCGCGGCCGTCAGACAGACACCCACGCGCTTCCATGCGGCCATGCCCATGAATCCCACCCCTGGTTGTTTCGCTGTGTCACACCTGTGAAGTCAGAAGAAAGGTAACCCACGCCACTGACACTGTCGTACGAAAAAAACCCGTCCCCACGCCTCGGACGAGACGCGGGAACGGGTCTTTCGCGGTGTGCACGGGCCGGTCACCCGGCCCGCCCGGCTCAGACGGCGGCCGGGTCCTCCTCGACGAGGAGGTTGCGGGTGCGGTTGGAGTCGAGCGGAATGCCGGGGCCCATCGTGGTGGTGATGGCGGCCTTCTTGATGTAGCGGCCCTTGGCGGCGGACGGCTTCAGACGGAGGATCTCCTCCAGCGCCGCTGCGTAATTCTCCACCAGCTTGGTGTCGTCGAACGACGTCTTGCCGATGATGAAGTGCAGGTTCGAGTGCTTGTCGACGCGGAACTCGATCTTGCCGCCCTTGATGTCGTTGACGGCCTTGGTGACGTCCGGGGTCACGGTGCCGGTCTTCGGGTTCGGCATCAGGCCACGGGGACCGAGCACGCGGCCGAGGCGGCCGACCTTGCCCATGAGGTCCGGGGTGGCGACGACGGCGTCGAAGTCCAGACGGCCCTTCGACACCTCGTCGATCAGCTCGTCGGCGCCGACGATGTCGGCACCCGCGGCACGCGCGGCCTCGGCACGGTCACCGGTCGCGAAGACCAGGACCCGGGCGGTCTTACCGGTGCCGTGCGGGAGGTTCACGGTGCCACGGACCATCTGGTCGGCCTTGCGCGGGTCGACACCCAGACGGAAGGCGACCTCGACGGTGCCGTCGAACTTGGTCGTGGACGTCTCCTTGGCGAGACGGACGGCCTCGAGCGGGGCGTACAGCTTCTCCCGGTCGATCTTGGCGTCCGCAGCGCGGAGAGACTTGCTGCGCTTGCTCACTGAAAGCTCCTGTGAATTGTCGAGGAGTCGTGGTCCGGGCCGAGCCGGCCCTTCCACTACTGCTTGGCTTACGGGGGTGGAGGTCAGCCCTCGACCGTGATGCCCATGGAACGGGCGGTGCCGGCGATGATCTTCGACGCGGCGTCCAGGTCGTTGGCGTTGAGGTCGGGCATCTTGGTCGTGGCGATCTCACGGACCTGGTCGGCGGTGATCTTCGCGACCTTGGTCTTGTGCGGCTCGCCGGAGCCCTTCTCCACACCCGCGGCCTTGAGGATCATCTTGGCGGCCGGCGGGGTCTTGGTGACGAAGGTGAAGGAACGGTCCTCGTAGACCGTGATCTCCACCGGGATGACCCAGCCGCGCTGCGACTCGGTCGCGGCGTTGTAGGCCTTGCAGAACTCCATGATGTTCACGCCGTGCTGACCCAGCGCGGGGCCGACCGGCGGAGCCGGGTTCGCGGCACCGGCCTGGATCTGGAGCTTGATGAGCCCCGTGACCTTCTTCTTCTTGGGAGGCATGGCTCTCCGGGTCCTTTCGATTCGGGTCCTGCCCGCGTCATGGGGACAACCCGGACGCAGGCATACCGCACAACGATAACGGGTATAGATGCGCGGCCAAAAACCGAGCAGGTCAGACGGACGCTCGCACGCCCGCCTGACCTGTTCGGAAGCTGTGTGCCAGAAGAGCTAGTTCTTCTGGATCTGGTCGAAGGAGAGCTCGACCGGAGTCTCGCGGCCGAAGATCTCCACCAGGCCCTTGACCTTCTTGGAGTCGGGGTTGATCTCGTTGATGGTCGCCTGCAGCGTGGCGAACGGGCCGTCGGTGACGGTGACCGAGTCGCCGACCTCGAAGTCCAGCACCTGGACCTCGACCTTGCGCTGCGGGGCCGGCTTGCCCTCGGCCTCGGCGGCCTCGCGGGCGGCCTTCTCCTCGGCCTCCGGGGCGAGCATCTTGACGATCTCGTCCAGCGTCAGCGGGTACGGGTCGTAGGCGTTGCCCACGAAGCCGGTGACACCGGGGGTGTTGCGGACGACGCCCCAGGACTCGTTCGTCAGGTCCATGCGGACCAGGACGTAACCCGGCAGCTTGTTCTGGCGGATCGTCTTGCGGTCGCCGTTCTTGATCTGGACGACCTCTTCCTGCGGCACCTCGGCCTGGAAGATGTAGTCCTCGACGTTCAGCGAGACGGCGCGCTGCTCCAGGTTGGTCTTCACCCGGTTCTCGTAACCCGCGTACGTGTGGATGACGTACCACTCGCCGGGCAGCGTCCGCAGTTCCTCACGGAGCTTCTCGACCGGGTCGCGGTCGTCCTCGGGCTCTTCGGCCTCCTCGGCCGCTTCCACGGCCTCGGTGGTCTCGTCCGCCTCGGCGCTCTCGTCCGCGGTGGTGTCGGCAGCCTCGGCCTCGGCGAAGGCCTCGGTGTCCTCGACGTCCGCGCCCTCGACGGCGGCGAGCGCGTCCTCGGCGGACTCGGCCCCTTCGCCGTAAGGCTCAACGGCGTCGTTCACGTTCGGGTCAGACACGGTGGCTGCTTCTTCCTGGATACAAGGGGTGGAACATGCGAAAAGGAGCGCCGGATACCTCGGCGCTCTTCGCTCTCGGCTCAGCCGAAGACGTACTTGGCGGCGTGACTGAGACCATAGTCGATCAGGGTGACCAGACCGATCATCAGGACGACGAAGACGATCACAGCGGTCGTGTACGACGTCAGCTGGTTTCGGGTCGGCCAGACGACCTTGCGGAGCTCCGAGACGATCTGGCGGTAGAAGAGCGCGAGGCGCTTCAGCGGACCCTTCTTGGCCCGCTTGCCGCCCTTGCGGGTCTTCTTCTGGGAGTCCGGCGCCTCGTCCTGGGCATCAGGCATGTCGATGGAGCCCACGGCGTCCGTCACTCGTCCTCACCTGATTCCGGGTCGTGGCCGTGCCGCGCCCGGTCTGAGCCCGCACGGCGGTGCATTGCTGTACGTACATGCGCACACATCCTGGCGAAGGTGTGTGTAGCAGGGCCGGAGGGACTTGAACCCCCAACCGCTGGTTTTGGAGACCAGTGCTCTACCAATTGAGCTACGACCCTTTGTGTGTCCCCCAACGTACCGCATCCGACCGGATGCTTGGTGTGCACCGGCTGAGCGCGGGCCGCTGAAGGCCAACGAGGTGAGAGTGTACGTGTTCCTGGGCCGGGCGTCGAACAGAAAGTACCCGGGAGGCACCGTTCCGGCGGAAGATCGTCCCGGCCGTGGTGGACCGGCGGCGTCGATCCGGACTGGTGTTCAGGGGTTTGCCCGGTGTTGTTCAGTACGTGAAACCCTCGTGCCGCGTGGGTTTCCGGTCTGGAACGATGGACCCCATGAGCGCTGCAACCCCTCCCACCGAGCGCCGGGTCTCCGCCCGAGTCGGCGCGATCTCCGAGTCCGCCACCCTCGCCGTGGACGCCAAGGCCAAGGCCCTCAAGGCCGCCGGGCGACCGGTGATCGGCTTCGGTGCCGGTGAGCCCGACTTCCCGACGCCTGACTACATCGTCGAGGCCGCGATCGAGGCCTGCAAGAACCCGAAGTACCACCGGTACACGCCGGCCGGCGGTCTGCCGGAGCTGAAGGCCGCGATCGCCGCGAAGACGCTGCGCGACTCCGGCTACGAGGTCGACCCGTCGCAGATCCTGGTGACCAACGGCGGCAAGCAGGCCATCTACGAGGCCTTCGCCGCGATCCTCGACCCGGGCGACGAGGTCATCGTCCCGGCGCCGTACTGGACGACGTACCCCGAGTCGATCCGGCTGGCCGGCGGTGTCCCGGTCGAGGTGGTCGCCGATGAGACGACCGGCTACCGGGTGAGCGTGGAGCAGCTGGAGGCGGCCCGCACCGAGAAGACGAAGGTCGTCCTCTTCGTCTCCCCGTCGAACCCGACCGGCGCGGTCTACAGCGAGGCCGAGACCGAGGCGATCGGCCGCTGGGCCGTCGAGCACGGCCTGTGGGTGCTGACGGACGAGATCTACGAGCACCTGGTCTACGGCGACGCCTCGTCGGTGTCGCTGCCCGCGCTCCTGCCCGAGCTGCGCGACAAGTGCATCGTGGTCAACGGTGTCGCGAAGACGTACGCGATGACGGGCTGGCGGGTCGGCTGGATCATCGGCCCGAAGGACGTGGTGAAGGCCGCGACCAACCTCCAGTCGCACGCCACGTCGAACGTCTCCAATGTCGCCCAGGTGGCCGCACTCGCCGCCGTCTCCGGCGACCTGGACGCCGTCGCGACCATGCGTGAGGCCTTCGACCGCCGGCGGAAGACCATCGTGCGGATGCTCGACGAGATCGACGGCGTGGTCTGCCCGGAGCCCGAGGGCGCGTTCTACGCCTACCCCTCGGTGAAGGCGCTGATCGGCAAGGAGATCCGGGGCAAGCGGCCGCAGAGCTCGGTCGAGCTGGCGGCACTCATCCTGGAGGAGGCCGAGGTCGCGGTGGTGCCGGGTGAGGCGTTCGGCACGCCGGGCTACCTGCGGCTGTCGTACGCGCTGGGCGACGAGGACCTCGTCGAGGGCGTGAGCCGGATCCAGAAGCTGCTGGCGGAGGCGCGCGACTGACGTCGCCCTCCCGCCACAGGGGCACCCGGGTTCCCCGGGTGCCCCTGTTCTTTTGTGCGAGCAAGACCACGAAAGGGGAAAACGCTACCGGCACGGCGGGGACGTGCGGCAACATCCAGGGATGGAGCGTGTACGTGATCTCTCTGAGCTGCCGAAAGCCCATCTGCACCTGCACTTCACCGGGTCCATGCGGCCCGCCACCCTGCTGGAGCTGGCCGACAAGTACGGCGTGCGCCTGCCCGAGGCGCTGACCGACGCGCTGACGAGCGGGGAGCCGCCGAGACTGCGGGCCACGGACGAGCGCGGCTGGTTCCGCTTCCAGCGGCTGTACGACGCGGCGCGCTCGTGCCTCAGGGAGCCGGACGACATCCGGCGCCTTGTGCGGGAGGCGGCGGAGGAGGAGGTGCGGGACGGCTCGGGCTGGCTGGAGATCCAGGTGGACCCGACGTCGTACGCGCCCCGGCTGGGCGGGCTGATCCCGGCACTGGAGATCATCCTGGACTCGGTGGACGCGGCGACGCGGGACACCGGGATCGGGATGCGGGTGCTGGTGGCGGCCAACCGGATGAAACATCCCCTGGACGCGCGCACGCTGGCCCGGCTGGCGGTGCGGTACGCGGACCGGGGGATCGTGGGGTTCGGCCTCTCCAACGACGAGCGGCGCGGGATGGCCCGCGACTTCGACCGCGCGTTCGCGATCGCACGTGAGGGCGGGCTGCTGTCGGCGCCGCACGGCGGCGAGCTGACGGGCCCGGCGTCGGTACGTGACTGTCTGGACGACCTGGAGGCGGACCGCATCGGACACGGCGTACGGGCGGCGGAGGACCCACGGCTGCTGAAGCGGCTCGCGGACCGCCAGGTGACGTGCGAGGTGTGCCCGGCGTCGAACGTGGCGCTGGGCGTCTACGACAAGCCCGAGGACGTACCGCTGCGGACCCTCTTCGAAGCGGGCGTACCCCTGGCGCTGGGCGCGGACGACCCCCTGCTGTTCGGCTCCCGCCTGGCGGCCCAGTACGAGATCGCACGGAACCACCACGGCTTCACGGACCCGGAACTGGCCGAACTGGCCCGCCAGTCGGTACGGGGCTCAACGGCCCCGGAGGACGTGAAGGCGAAGCTGCTGTCGGGCGTGGACGACTGGCTCGCTGCCCCGTAGCCGTGGGCAGTCGTGCCGCAGGGCGGCACGGGCGGGCACAGCGGCACCCCGCAGCGCCGGGCCGCGTCACACCCCCGACCCACCCTCACGCCCGGTCGCTCGAAGTGGGCGTAGGGCGGATACGCCTTGAAGCACACCAGCACCTCGTAAGGATGTCCACCACCAGGCTTCTGCGTGAGTCCCCGGATACCCGACACCAGAGCCGCCCGCCCCTTCACGGCGCCCTTCTGACACGGCCCCCACCCCGCCGCGTACGCGAAGGACACGGCCGCCTCGGCGAAGGAGAACAGGCCGGCGAGCCGGTTCAGCCCGTCGTGGTCGCCGAGGAGCAGGCCGATCGGTTCCGGGGCACGCAGCGAGGTGTGGCGCAGGATGTGCCGGGACCGGACGACGCGATGCTCGCGCGGGCCGGTCCGGGGACGGAACTCACGCGGTCTCAGATGCATGGGGTCGGCCTCACGCGCCCAGGATCGCGGGCCCGCGCGCCGGACGGCAACGGAGGTTCGGCTACAGGCTGACGCCCACCGTGACCGGTTCGTTGACCAGGGTGACGCCGAACGCGCCGTGGACGCCCGCGACGACTTCCCGGGCCAGGGCGAGGAGGTCTTCGGTCGTCGCCTCGCCCCGGTTGGTGAGGGCGAGGGTGTGCTTGGTGGAGATGCGGGCCGGGCCCTGTCCGTAGCCCTTGGTGAAGCCGGCCTTGTCGATCAGCCAGGCCGCGGACGTCTTGGTGTGTCCCTCGCCCGCGGGGTACGCGGGGGGCTCCACGCCGTCGCCGAGCCGCTCCCGTACGCGCGTGCGGAAGGCCGCGAACGCCTCGTCGTCGAGGATCGGGTTGGTGAAGAAGGAGCCGGCCGACCAGGTGTCGTGGTCCTCGGGGTCCAGGACCATGCCCTTGCCCGCGCGGAGCTTCAGCACCGTCTCGCGGGCCGTGGCCAGCGGTACCCGGTCGCCCGGCGCGACACCGAGGACACGGGCCGTCTCGGCGTACTTGACGGGCCCGGAGAGGCCGCCCGCGTCCTCCAGTCCGAAGCGCACCCGCAGGACGACGTAGCGTTCGGGGTCGGCCTTGAAGCGGCTGTGGCGGTACGAGAAGGCGCACTCCTCGTTGCCGAGGGTGACGGTCTCGCGGGTGCGGCGGTCGTAGGCGACCACCTCGGTGATGGTGGAGGAGACCTCCTGGCCGTACGCCCCGACGTTCTGGATCGGGGTGGCGCCCGCCGAGCCGGGGATGCCGGCCAGGCACTCGATGCCGGCGAGATTCGCCTCCACGGTGCGGGCGACGGCGTCGGTCCACACCTCGCCGGCGGCCAGCTCCAGCCGCGTGCCGTCCAGGGTGAAGCCCTTGGTCGCGACGACGAGGGCGGTGCCGTCGAAACCCTTGTCGCCGATGACCAGGTTGGAGCCGCCGCCGATGACCAGCAGCGGCGTACCGCTGTCGTCGGCCTCGCGGACGACGGCGATCACCTCGTCGTCGGTCGTCGCGGTGACCAGCCGGGTCGCGGGGCCGCCCAGCCGGAAGGTGGTCAGCGGGGCGAGGGGGGCGTCGTGGAGTTCCTGCACGGGCCCAAGACTACGAGACGGCACCGACAGCCCCCCGCCGCGTCCGGCTCAGCTCAGCCGGACGACCGCCCGCGACATGCCCAGCACCTTCTGTCCGGCGCTGGTCGCGGTGAGGTCGACGCGGACCGTGTGGTCGTCGAGCTTGGCGGCGACCTTGCCGCTGACCTCGATGACGGCGCCCCGGTCGTCGTCGGGGACGACGACCGGCCGGGTGAAGCGGACGCCGTACTCGACGACCGCGCCCGGGTCGCCCGTCCAGTCGGTCACCACGCGGATCGCCTCGGCCATGGTGAACATGCCGTGCGCGATGACGTCGGGGAGGCCGACCTCCTTGGCGAACCTCTCGTTCCAGTGGATGGGGTTGAAGTCACCGGAGGCGCCCGCGTACTGGACGAGGGTGGCCCGGGTCACGGGGAACGTCTGCGCGGGCAGCTCGGTGCCGACCTCGACGTCGGCGTAGGAGATCTTCGCCGTCATGGTGTTGGTCACGCCTCCTCGGCCGCGCGGGCCACCAGCTTGGTCCAGGCGGTCACGACGTGTTCGCCGGCCTGGTCGCGCACCTCGCCACGGATGTCCAGTATGTCGTTGCCCGCCATCGACTTGACCGCCTCGATGGTCGAGGTGACCGTGAGCCGGTCACCGGCGCGCACGGGACGGACGTAGGCGAACTTCTGGTCGCCGTGCACCACCCGGCTGTAGTCGAGGCCGAGCTGCGGGTCGGCGATGACCTGCCCGGCGGCCTTGAAGGTGATCGCGAACACAAAGGTGGGCGGGGCGATCACATCGGGGTGGCCGAGCGCCTTGGCGGCCTCCGCGTCCGTGTACGCCGGGTTGGCGTCCCCCACCGCCTCGGCGAACTCGCGGATCTTCTCCCGGCCCACCTCGTAGGGCTCGGTGGGCGGGTAGCTCCGCCCCACGAAGGACTGGTCGAGCGCCATGCGCGTGGCACCTCCTGTGTCTGACTGGCCTGCCTGCGGTCGGCCGGTCCTGACCGTATCCGGCCGACGGGAAAACGACACGAGGCCGCCCCCCTGGCTGGGGGGACGGCCTCGTGTACGAGCCTGATTTATCGCGTTTCGCGGTGCGCGGTGTGCGCGTTGCAACGCGGGCAGTGCTTCTTCATCTCAAGACGGTCCGGGTTGTTACGCCGGTTCTTCTTGGTGATGTAGTTCCGCTCCTTGCACTCCACGCAGGCCAGCGTGATCTTCGGGCGGACGTCGGTGGCAGCCACGTGAGTGCTCCTTGACGAACGGATTGACTGTATTTACGCAATGAAGAGTAGCCGATCGAAGGACCGACCCCACAATCGGCTACTGTCTGTAGCGGTGACCGGACTTGAACCGGTGACACAGCGATTATGAGCCGCTTGCTCTACCGACTGAGCTACACCGCTTTGATGCGATCGGGCCCCGCCTCGCGGCGGGAACCTCTCACACCAGAGCCCCAAAACGGAATCGAACCGTTGACCTTCTCCTTACCATGGAGACGCTCTGCCGACTGAGCTATTGGGGCGAGCGATGAAGACATTACACGGTCCGCCGCCGTTCGCCCAAATCCGTTTCGGTCCCCCTCTCCCGGGCGGACCACGCCGGTACGACTATTGGGCTCCTCCCGGCGAGGGACGGGCCCCCGGCCTAGGCTCGGACTCACTCTGCGTGATCTTGCCTGCGTGACCCTGCCCCCCGTCCGCAGCCCGAGCCCCTGGAACGCGATGCCCGACAGCCGGCCGCAGCCACCGTCCCGTCCGCCCTCGTCCTCGGGTCCGGCTCCGGGACCGGCTGCGGCCGATCCGGCCCCGCTGCTGCTGTGCGGCGCGCGTCTCACCGACGGCCGGACCGTGGACGTACGGCTGGGCGGCGGGCGCATCGAGGCGGTCGGTACGGCCGGCAGCCTGACGGCGGACGGCACGCCCGCGTGCGGCACACAGGTCGACCTCACCGGCTATCTGCTCCTGCCGGCCCCCGCGGAGCCCCACGCCCACGCGGACACCGCGCTGACCGCCGACGCCGGCGGCCCCGGCTCGTACGATCCCCGGGACGTCCAGTGCCGCGCGACGGAGGCGGCGCTGCTCCAGCTCGGGCACGGTGCGACGGCTCTGCGGGCGCACGTACGCGTGGGCGACGTGGCCGGGCTCGGCGCGCTGACCGCCGTACTGCGGGCGGAGCGCTCGCTGCGCGGGCTGGCCGAACTGACGACGGTGGCGGTGCCGCGGGTGCTGACCGGGGTGGCCGGGGCGGACGGGCTCGCGGTGCTGCGGGACGCGGTGAAGATGGGCGCGTCCGTGGTGGGCGGCTGCCCCGATCTCGACCCCGATCCCACGGGGTACGTGGAGGCGGTCCTGGAGGTCGCCGCCGAACACGGCTGCCCCGTCGACCTGCACACGGACGCCGCCGACCCCGCCCGTACGGCCCGGTTCGCGGCCATGGCGGGCGGACTGCGGCCGGGGGTCGCCCTCGGCCCGTGCGGCGGTCTCGCCCGGCTGCCCGCCGAGCCGGCCGCGCGGACCGCGGACCGGCTCGCGGCGGCCGGGGTGACGGTGGTGTGCCTGCCGCAGGGCGGCTGCGGCGCCGTGGACCGTCGGGGCGCGGCGCCGGTACGGCTGCTGCGGTCGGCGGGGGTGCGGGTGGCCGCCGGGAGCGGTGCCCTGCGGGACGTGTCGAACCCGGTGGGCCGCGGCGACCCGCTGGAGGCGGCGTACCTGCTGGCCTCCCGCCACGGGCTGTCCGCCGAGGACGCCTACGCCGCGGTGAGCACGTCGGCGCGGGCGGCCCTGGGACTGCCCGAGGTGCGCGTGGAGGCGGGTTTCCCGGCCGAGCTGCTGGCGGTCCGCGGGGACGGGCTCCCGGGGGCGCTGTCGCTGGGGTACAGCCGCATCGTGGTGCACGGGGGGCGGGTGGTGGCTCGGACGAGCGCGGTGCGGGAGTACTGCGGTCCGTCGGCGGCGGAGGCGTCGGCGGCGGAGGGGGAGGAACCGGGACTGCCCCGGCAGGGCTGGGGCAGCGTGTAGAGCCGGGCGGGCCCCCGGGGCGTTGCGCGACGGACGGGGTGGCCCCGGCGTACGGTCGGAGGCATGCGCATTGTCATCGCTGGTGGTCATGGTCAGATCGCGCTGCGGCTGGAGCGGCTGCTCGCCGCGCGCGGGGACGAGGCGGCGGGCATCATCCGCAAGCCCGAACAGGCCGACGAACTGCGGCAACTGGGCGCCGAACCGGTCGTGCTCGACCTGGAGTCGGCGTCGGTGGAGGAGGTCGCCGAGCGGCTGGAGGGGGCGGACGCGGCGGTGTTCGCGGCGGGCGCCGGGCCGGGCAGCGGTGCGGGCCGCAAGGAGACGGTGGACAGGGCGGCGGCGGTCCTCTTCGCCGACGCGGCCGTCCGCGCGGGCGTACGGCGTTTCGTGATCGTGTCGTCCATGGGCGCGGACCCGGCCCACGAGGGCGACGAGGTCTTCGACGTGTACCTGCGCGCCAAGGGCGAGGCGGACGCGTACGTACGCGGTCTGGACGCCCTGGACTGGACGATCCTGCGGCCCGGACAGCTCACCGACGACGCCGGGACCGGCCTGGTCCGCCTGGAGGCCCGCACGGGCCGCGGCCCGGTCCCGCGCGACGACGTGGCCGCCGTGCTGGCGGAGCTGGTGGACACCCCCGCGACGGCCGGTCTGACCCTGGAGCTGATCAGCGGCCCCGCGCCGGTGTCGGTGGCCGTGAAGTCGGTGGCCGGCAACTAGAAGAGGGGCATCTGCCCCGGGAACTCCGGTACCACGTAGCCGTCCAGCGAGGGTTGTTCCGCACCGAACCGGGCCTGCCTGCGCGACCCGGGGCACGAGGTCAGTTCCCCGCTCCCCCGGGCGCCGGGCGGATCGTGCCGCGCGTACCGCCCGGCGACGACGGCGATCTCACGACGGCACTCGGGGCAGGAACGGCGACGGGACGACATGGGGCCAGTGTGCCCTGGTGCCTCCGCCCGTCGACAGCATGCGCCCACGAACACGAAGAGACCCCCTCCGGACTGCGTTTCCGCAGTCCGGAGGGGGTCTTCCCCAGTGTGGCGGCGCCAGGATTCGAACCTGGGAAGGCTGAGCCGGCAGATTTACAGTCTGCTCCCTTTGGCCGCTCGGGCACACCGCCGGGGTTGCTGCCGTCGAACCGCTTTTCGGCGGTGCTCCCTGGCAACGACGTAAACAATACCCGATGGACAGGGGTGCTTCGCCACCCGATTGATCGCCACCCGGAGGCCGGGGGGTGACTAGGCTGGTCCGGATGCGGCCGGGGACCGATGCCGGGCTCGGGGGCCGCTTCACGTACGCCGGTACGCATCCGGTGCGCAGCCCGGTACGCACCCCGATACAAGGAGCCACAGGACATGGCCGACTCCAGTTTCGACATCGTCTCGAAGGTCGAGCGGCAGGAGGTCGACAACGCCCTCAACCAGACCGCCAAGGAGATCTCGCAGCGCTACGACTTCAAGGGCGTGGGCGCCTCGATCTCGTGGTCCGGGGAGAAGATCCTCATGGAGGCGAACTCCGAGGACCGGGTGAAGGCCGTCCTCGACGTCTTCCAGTCCAAGCTGATCAAGCGGGGCATCTCCCTGAAGGCCCTGGACGCGGGTGAGCCCCAGCTCTCGGGCAAGGAGTACAAGATCTTCGCGTCGATCGAGGAGGGCATCTCCCAGGACAACGCGAAGAAGGTCGCGAAGATCATCCGTGATGAGGGCCCGAAGGGCGTGAAGGCCCAGGTGCAGGGCGACGAGCTGCGGGTCAGCTCCAAGAGCCGCGACGACCTGCAGGCCGTCATCGCGCTGCTCAAGGGCAAGGACTTCGACTTCGCCCTGCAGTTCGTGAACTACCGGTAGGTCCGGCCGGCCGGACCGGGACCGGTGGCGTTCGCGCGCCGCACGGGCACGAGGAAGGGTGGGCACCCGCGCGGTGACCGCCCTTCTCGCCTGCCGGCCGCGGCTCGGGGACCGCCGCGCGGTGCCAGGTCAGTCGCGTGAGTGGCCGAACAGGATGCGGTAGACGATCAGGAGGACCAGCGAGCCGCCGATCGCGGCGGCCCAGGTGGTGCCGTCGTAGAAGTCCTTGGTGATCGGGTGGTCGAGCCAACGCGCCGATATCCAGCCGCCGATGAAGGCGCCGGCGACGCCGATCAGCGTCGTGCCGATGAGGCCGCCCGGGTCACGGCCGGGCAGCAGGAACTTCGCTATGGCTCCGGCCAGCAGTCCCAGGATGATCCAGCCGATGATCGTCATGCCGTACACCTGCCCCTTTCCCGCTGTTCTCGCACCTCGAAGGACGCCGCGCGTACCCATGCCGGTTGCACGTGATCAGTAGGGTGCGGTCTCATGACAGACACGTCCGGTCCCGCGCTGCGGCGCACGCTCGGCGTCGGCGATGCCGTGGTCATCGGTCTCGGCTCGATGGTGGGAGCCGGGATCTTCGCCGCCCTGGCGCCCGCCGCGCACGCGGCCGGTTCCGGGCTGCTCCTCGGGCTGGCGGTCGCCGCCGTGGTCGCCTACTGCAACGCCACGTCGTCGGCGCGCCTCGCCGCCCGCTACCCGGCCTCGGGCGGCACGTACGTGTACGGGCGCGAGCGACTCGGGGACTTCTGGGGCTACCTCGCGGGCTGGGCCTTCGTGGTCGGGAAGACGGCCTCCTGCGCGGCGATGGCCCTCACCGTGGGCGCGTACGTCTGGCCGGGGCAGGCGCACGCCGTGGCGGTGGCCGCCGTGGTGGCGCTGACCGCGGTGAACTACGGCGGTGTCCGGAAGTCCGCGTGGCTGACGCGGGCGATCGTGGGTGTGGTCCTGGCTGTCCTCGCTTCCGTGGTGGTGGTGTGCCTGACATCGGGGGAGGCCGAAGCCGGGCGGCTGGGCATCGGGATCTCCGGCGGTGCCGACGGGGTGCTGCAGGCGGCCGGTCTGCTGTTCTTCGCCTTCGCCGGGTACGCCCGCATCGCGACCCTCGGTGAGGAGGTCCGGGACCCGGCGCGCACCATCCCCCGGGCGATCCCGCTGGCCCTGGGCATCACGCTGGTCGTGTACGCGGCTGTCGCTATGGCCGTCCTCTCGGTACTGGGGTCGAAGGGGCTGGGCGACGCCACCGCGCCGCTCGCCGACGCGGTGCGGGCCGCCGGTGTTCCCGGACTGGTGCCGGTGGTGCGGGCGGGGGCGGCGGTGGCCGCGCTGGGCTCGCTGCTCGCCCTGGTCCTGGGGGTCTCGCGGACGACGCTGGCCATGGCCCGGGACCGGCATCTGCCGGGTGCCCTCGCCGCCGTGCATCCGCGGTTCCAGGTGCCGCACCGGGCGGAACTGGCCGTGGGCGCGGTGGTCGCCGTCCTGGCCGCCACGGTGGATGTGCGGGGCGCGATCGGGTTCTCCTCCTTCGGTGTGCTGACGTACTACGCGGTGGCCAACGCGTCGGCCTGGACACTCGATCCACGGCCGGCGACGCGGGCGGTGCCGGCCGTGGGGCTCGCCGGGTGCCTGGTGCTGGCGTTCTCGCTGCCGTGGGTTTCGGTGGTCGTGGGTGCGGGGGTGCTGGTGGCGGGGGTGGCGGCTTACGGCGTGCGGCGGGGGTCGGGGGCGAGCGGTAGCCGTGGCGAGTAGCGGGTGGTGGGTTCCGGGTGCGAGGTGAGGCGTGTTCTCAGGTGCGGCGGGTTTCCCAGATGTGCCTGGTCCTTTCGGGCCTTGAGTTCCGGGATGTTTTTCCGGGGCGCCTCGGTGGCCTTCGCGGAGCTCGGTCAGAACGTCGGCGCCGATGTCCCTCGGCCCGTGAAACCGGTCCAGGGTGCCAGGTCCACCCCTTCGTTCTCCTCCTCGTACCAGCCCGTGCCCTGGACCCAGGAGCGGAGCCAGTCCGTGAGGCCGGGCGCGTCGAGGAACCAGGCGTGGTCGGGGTCGCCCGGGTTGGGTTCGAAGAGGAGGACGGTGGCCTGGGGTGAGCGGCAGTCCACACAGGCGTACATGCCGCAGCCCCAGTGGGATATGGGCAGCATTCCCTCGGGCCAGGGCCAGTCGGGGTCCTCGCGGCCGCTCTCACGGTTGGCGAGGTACTGGGCCACGGCGGCGGGTTCACCGGAGGGTGCGCTGTCCAGCAGGGGCAGCAATCCGTACTCGGGGCCGAATCCGCCGTCCGCTATGCGCAGATAGAGCTCGGCGAGCAGCGGGGGCAGGGCGAAGCCCAATGTGGCCTCGGCGCGTGCCAGTGTGGCCGCGTCGATGGGCTCGGGGAGGGAAGGCCAGCCCCATGGGCGGGTGTTGCGGGCCTTTTCCGCCACCTGTGTCAGCAACTGCTCGTGCTCGGTCATGGATTCATCATGCGGGCCGCCACTGACATCCGTGCGGGCCTGTGGACAACCTCCGGCTTGTGGACGACGCCCGGGTCATGACGCGACCGACGGGGGCGCCTCCCGCCTCACCCGCGCTGTGTGAACGACTGGTCCGTCCGCACGATTTCGCGGCCCAGCGGGAACAGCGAGACCGGGATCAGTTTGAAGTTGGCGATGCCGAGCGGGATTCCGATGATCGTCACGCACAGGGCGATGCCGGTGACGATGTGGCCGAGCGCCAGCCACCAGCCCGCGAGGAGCAGCCACAGCACGTTGACGAGGAAGGAAGGGGCTCCCGCGTCCCGGCGCTCGACCGTCGTGTACCCGAAGGGCCACAGGGCGTAGACGCCGATACGGAAGGCGGCGACGCCGAAGGGGATGCCGATGACCGTGATGCAGAGCAGCACGCCCGCGAGCAGGTAGCCGAGGAACAGCCAGAAGCCGCTGAAGACGAGCCATATGAGATTCAGGATGGTCTTCACTGGTGGTGACCTGCCATCTTCTCGAGCCGGGCGATGCGTTCCGCCATCGGCGGGTGGGTGGAGAACATCTTCGAGAGCCCCTGGCCCGGGCGGAACGGGTTGGCGATCATCATGTGGCTGGCCGTCTCGATGCGGGGCTCGGGGGGCAAGGGAAGCTGTTTGGTGCCGTGTTCCAGTTTGCGCAGGGCGCCGGCGAGGGCGAGGGGATCGCCGGTGAGCTGGGCGCCGGAGGCGTCGGCCTCGTACTCCCGGGAGCGACTGATGGCCAGCTGGATGAGGGACGCGGCGAGCGGGCCGAGGATCATGATCAGCAGCATGCCGAGGAGGCCGGGGCCGTCGTCGTCGTCCGAGCGGCCGATCGGGATCAGCCAGGCGAAGTTGACCAGGAACATGATCACGGAGGCGAGGGCGCCGGCGACCGAGGAGATCAGGATGTCGCGGTTGTAGACGTGGCTGAGTTCGTGGCCGATGACGCCGCGCAGCTCCCGCTCGTCCAGCAGGCGCAGGATGCCTTCGGTGCAGCACACGGCCGCGTTGCGCGGGTTGCGGCCGGTGGCGAAGGCGTTGGGGGCCTCGGTCGGGGAGATGTACAGGCGTGGCATGGGCTGGCGGGCCTGGGTGGAGAGCTCGCGGACCATGCGGTACAGCCCCGGGGCCTCGAACTCGCTCACCGGGCGGGCGCGCATCGCGCGCAGGGCCAGCTTGTCGCTGTTCCAGTACGCGTACGCGTTGGTGCCCAGCGCGATCAGGACGGCGACGACGAGCCCCATGCGGCCGAAGAAGCTGCCGATGACGATGATGAGTGCGGACAGTCCCCCGAGGAGGACTGCTGTCCTGAGCCCGTTGTGCCGGCGGTGCACGGTACGCCCTCCAAGTCGTGCGGCAGGGGGACCCTTGCTTGCTGATCTTCCTTCTGACCTGCGCTGCCCACTGGTCTCGTGGTGTCACGTCCAGTGGACCCTCCCGTACCGGTCAACGCCAGGCGAAGGGCACTAGTTCCCTTGTGCGCGCGGTGGCGCGTGTCAACCGTCCGGGTGACGGCCGTCCGGAGCGTCCCGGGCGGCACGCGCGCGTGGCCGTGCGGTGGCCGTACGCGCGCGTGCGGGGCTCGGCCCGGTGTGCTCAGAAGAGCCCGGTGCCGGTGAAGCGCAGGACCAGCTGGGGTGCGCCGGACAGGGCGATGCCGAGGACGCCGGTCAGGGCGAGGGCGGCGGAGAGCGGGGCGGGGAGCCGGTGTTTGACCGGTTCGCCCTCGGGGGCGCGGAACAGCAGGGCCGTCCACTGGAGGTAGTAGACCAGCGCGATGACGACGTTGACGGCCATGACGACGGCGAGCCAGCCGAGTCCGGCGTCGACGGCCGCGGAGAACACGGTGACCTTGGCGAAGAGGCCGATGATGCCCGGCGGGAGTCCGGCGAGGCAGAGCAGGAAGAAGCCCAGGAGGAGCGCGGTGAGGGGGTTGGAGGCGTGGAGGCCGCGGTAGTCGGCGACGCGGTTGAGGCGGTGTGTGCGGCCCACGAGGGCGGCCACGGCGAACGCGCCCAGGTTCACGGCGCCGTACATGAGGGCGTAGGCGACGGTGGAGCCGATCGACTTCTCGGGGTCGCCGGAGTACGCGGCGGCGGCGATCGGCACCAGGAGGTAGCCGGCCTGGCCGACGGACGACCAGGCGAGGAGGCGTACCGCGCTGTACGCGCGCGTGGCCTGCTGTCTGAGGGCGCCCACGTTGCCGACGGTCATGGTGAGGGCGGCCAGCGCGGCGAGGGCAGGACCCCAGACGTCGGCGTACGACGGGAGGGCGACGACGGTGACGAGGATCAGGCCGGAGAAACCGACCGCTTTGCCGATGACCGACAGGTAGGCGGCGATCGGCAGGGGGGCGCCCACGTAGGTGTCGGGGACCCAGAAGTGGAAGGGGACGGCGGCGGTCTTGAAGGCGAAGCCGATGAGGGTGAGGACGACGCCGGTCTGGGTGAGGGTGTGGAGCTGTCCGTCGACGTCCTGGATGCGTTCGGCGACCAGGGTGAGGTGGAGGGTTCCGGTGGCGGCGTAGACGAAGCTGATGCCCAGCAGGCTGACGGCGGTGGCGGTGACGGAGGACAGGAAGAACTTCAGGGCCGCTTCGGAGGACTTCCGGTCGCCGTGTCTGAGGCCGACCAGGGCGAAGGCGGGCAGGGAGGCGACCTCCAGGGCGACGACGAGGGTCGCGAGGTCGCGGGAGGCGGGCAGGAGGGCTGCGCCGGCCGCGGAGGAGAGGAACAGGAACCAGTACTCGCCCTCGGGGAGCCGTTTGCCCTCGTCTTTCAGGGCGGTGACGGACAGGAGGGCGGCCAGGAGGGCGCCGCCGAGGACCAGGAACTGGATGACCAGGGTGAAACGGTCCGCGGTGTAGCTGCACACGCCTTCGACGCCGACCAGGCAGAAGGTGCTGCGGTCGGCGTCGAGGAGGGGCAGCAGCATCAGGGTGGCGGCGGCGAGTCCGGCCACCGCGAGCCGGCCCAGGAGCGGTTTCCGCCTCTCGTCGACGAACAGGTCGGCGACGAGGACGACGAGTCCGACGACCGCCGTGATGGTGGGCGGCGCGATGGCCAGCCAGTCGACGGACTGGACGAGGGAGCTCATCGGGTGCCTCCTGCGAGGAGCTGCTGCACGGCCGGGTCGGTCAGTCCGAGGAGGGCCCCCGGCCAGAGGCCGGCGACGACGGTGAGGACGACGAGCGGGATCCAGGCCGCGAACTCGTAGGAGCGCACGTCGGTGAGTTCCGGGGCGTCCTGGGGTGCGGCGCCCATGCAGACCCTGCGGACCACGACCAGCAGGTACGCGGCCGTCAGCAGGGTGCCGAACGCGCCGATGGCCATGAAGGTGAGGAAGGCGGGGCGGCTGAGGCCTTCGGCGGGGTCGAAGGCGCCGAACAGGGCGAGCATCTCGCCCCAGAATCCGGCGAGTCCGGGCAGGCCGAGGGAGGCGACGGCGGCGAAGGCGAGCAGGCCGCCGAGGCGCGGGGCCCTGCCGTAGAGGGCGGCGCCGGTCTCCTTCGCGAGGGTGTCGAGGTCGGTGCTGCCGGTGCGGTCCTTGAGGGCTCCGACCAGGAAGAACAGCAGGCCGGTGATGAGGCCGTGGGCGATGTTGGCGAACAGGGCGCCGTTGACGCCGGTCGGGGTCATGGTCGCGACGCCGAGGAGGACGAAGCCCATGTGGCCGACGGAGGAGTAGGCGATGAGGCGTTTGAGGTCGCCCTTCGCGCCCCGCTTGGCGAGGGCCAGGCAGGCGAGGGACCCGTAGACGATGCCGACGACGGCGAACGCGGCGAGGTACGGCGCGAAGGTGCGGAAACCGTCCGGCGCGGCGGGCAGCAGGATCCGTACGAACCCGTACGTGCCCATCTTCAGCAGGACACCGGCCAGCAGGACCGAGCCGACGGTCGGAGCGGCGGTGTGGGCGTCGGGCAGCCAGCTGTGCAGCGGCCACATCGGGGTCTTCACCGCGAGCCCGACCCCGATCGCCAGTACGGCGATGACCTGCACGGATGTGGTCAGGGACCGGCCGTTGTCAGTGGCGAGTGCCACCATGTCGAACGTGCCCGCCTTGATTCCGATCAGGAGCAGGCCGAGCAGCATGACCACGGAGCCGAGCAGCGTGTAGAGGATGAACTTCCAGGCGGCCTCGGCCCGGCCCTCGCCGCCCCAGCGGGCGATGAGGAAGTACATCGGGATGAGGACCGTCTCGAAGGCGAGGAAGAACAGGATCAGGTCGAGGACGGCGAAGGTCGCGAGGGTGCCGGACTCGAGGACGAGCAGCAGGGCGACGAAGGCCTTCGGGGACGGTCCCGCGGGCGGCTTGAAGTACGAGTGGAGCGCGCAGAGGAAGGTCAGCAGCGCGGTCAGGACCAGGAGGGGGAGTGAGATGCCGTCGGTGCCGAGGTGGATGCGTACGTCCAGTGCGGGGATCCATCTGATGTCGGTCGTGGCCTGCATCTTCGACGGCTGGTCGTGGTCGAAGCCGAGCGCGAGGACGATCGCCGCGATGAGGATCGCGCCGGTGACGGTCACACCGTGGCGGAGCACCGCCTGGTCGGGTGACTTCCCCTTCAGTCCGGGCGGGGCCGGCAGGAGAGCGGCGGCGGCGCCGAGGAGCGGGCCGGCGACGAGGAACGCCAGAAGGAACTGCATCACGGACTCGTTGATATCGATCACGCCTGCTCACGCTCCCGTGGCGACGAGGACGGCGGCGACCGCGAGGACGACGGTGCCGGCGAGCAGCGCGCTCACATAGGTCTGCAGATTGCCCGTCTGGGCCCGTCGTACGGCGGCGCCGAGCCAGCGGGGCAGCGTGCCCGCGCCGCGTACGTAGGTCTCGACGACCTCGCGGTCGAGGAACCGGACGAGGCTCGCGCCGGCCCGGACCGGGCGGACGAAGAGGGTCGTGTACACGGCGTCCAGGTGGAAGCCGGCGGCCGCGTGGCGGTGCAGCGGGCCGAGCAGCAGCCGTCCGGGGTCCGACGGGTCGGGTGCGTACGCGATGTCTCCGTAGGCCGGTTCGTGGCTGGCGATGGCCTCCGCCTCGACCAGTCCGGCGTCGCCCTCGGGGTGGGCGGCGACGGCACCGAGGGGGACGCGGGCGGCGGCGTGCGCGGTGGTGTGCCGCCAGGTGGCGTAGGTGATGATGCCGCCGACCAGGGCCACGCCCGTGCCGAGCACGGAGGTGGTGAGTGTCGGGGTGAGGTCGTGGCCGTCGAACCAGTCGGGCAGTACGCGGTAGGCGAACCCGCCGAGCGCGAGGGACGGTACGGCGAGCACCCACAGCACCGTGGTCATCGTCAGCGGCTGCCTGCCGTGGTCGGGCGCCTCGGTTCCGTACCCGCGGAAGGCCAGCAGCCACAGCCGCATCGCGTACGCGGCGGTCAGCAGGGCCGTGACGAGGCCGGCTAGGAGGACGATCCAGCCCGCCGCGGCGGGGGTGTGCTCGGTGTGGCCGGTGACGACGTGTTCGGCGACGCCGAGGACGGCCTCCTTGGAGAAGAAGCCGCTGAACGGCGGGATCGCGGCGAGCGCGAGGAGCGCCACGGTCATCGTCCAGTAGGCGTCGGGGACCCGGTCCCGCAGGTGGCCCATGCGGGACATGGCGGCCAGTGAGTTGGTACCGGCGGCGTGGATGATCACGCCGGCCGCGAGGAACAGCAGCGCCTTGAAGGCGCCGTGGGACAGGAGGTGGAAGACGGCGGCGCCGCGGTCGGCGACGGCGAGGGCGCCGGTCATGTAGCCGAGCTGGCCGATCGTCGAGTAGGCGAGGACACGTTTGATGTCGTCCTGGGCGAGCGCGGCGAGCGCCGAGCCGGCCATGGTCACGGCGGCCATGACGGCGAGGACGGTCATCGCGGCCTGCGAGGCCTCGAAGAGCGGGAGGAGACGGGCGACGAAGTAGACACCGGCGGCGACCATGGTCGCGGCGTGGATCAGCGCGGAGACGGGGGTCGGGCCCGCCATCGCGTCGGGGAGCCAGGTGTGCAGCGGGAACTGTGCCGACTTGCCGGCCACGCCCGCCAGGAGCAGCAGGGCGATCAGCGTGGGGTGTTCGATGCCTCCGCTCGCGACGGCGGCGAGGACGCGGGTGATGCGGAAGGACCCGGCTTCGGTGGCGAGGGCGAACAGGCCGATGAGGAAGGGGACGTCGCCGAGCTTGGTGACCAGGAAGGCCTTGAGGGAGGCGGCACGTGCCTCGGGGGTCTCCCAGTAGTGGCCGACGAGGAAGTAGGAGCAGATGCCCATGACTTCCCAGCCGACCAGCAGCACCATCAGGTCGCCGGAGTAGACGACCAGGAGCATCGCGGAGGTGAACAGGGAGACGAGGGCGGCGTAGGAGGGGTAGCGCGGGTCGTCGCGCAGGTAGCCCGTCGAGTAGATCTGCACGCAGCCGGCGACGACGGTGACCAGGACGGCGGTCAGTGCGGCGAAGCCGTCGATGTACAGGGCGAGTTCGATCGGGACCGAGCCGGTGGGGGTGAGCTCGGTCGCGGCGTCGACGGTCTGGTCCCCGCCCTGGCGCCAGGCGACCGTGGCGGCCAGTGCGAGGGAGGCGAGCGTCGGCAGGACGGCGAGCGGGCGGACGAAGCCGGGGGCCGTGCGGCCCAGGAGCAGCCCGGCGAGCGCGCCGAGGAACGGGAGGAGGGGGACGAGGACGGCGAGGGTGGTCGTGGTCACGCGGTGGCCTCAGCCTTCTCGCCGGCCGTCCGGGACCCGGGGACTGCGCGGCCGGTGGTGTCGCTGTCGGGGCCGTCGGGCTGGTGGCCCTCGGCGGTGTCGCGGAGTTTGTCGATGTCCGAGGTGCCGCGGTTGCGGTACACGGCGAGGACGATCGCCAGACCGATGCCGATCTCGGCGGCGGCGATGGCGATGGTGAACAGGGTGAGGGCCTGGCCGGAGTGCAAGGTCTCCTCGGCGGTCCGGCTGAGCCAGACGTCGAAGGCGACCAGGTTCAGGTTGACGGCGTTGAGCATCAGCTCGACCGACATCAGGACCAGGATCGCGTTGCGGCGGGCGAGGACGCCGTACAGGCCGGTGCAGAAGAGGAGGGCGGACAGAACGGCGGGATAGGCGAGGTGCATCAGCGGGCCCCTTCCGTGTCGCGCCGGGTGTCCGTCGCGTCGGACGCGGCGTCGGCCTTCGCCTTGCGGGACAGGACGATCGCGCCGACGAGGGCGGCGAGGAGGAGGACGGAGAGGGCCTCGAAGGGGAGGACCCAGTGCTGGAAGAGACTCGCGCCGGTGACGTCCGTGGAGCCGGCGGGGGCGCCGTCCAGGTCGATCCAGGTGGTGCGGAAGGCGTCGACGACGACCCACACCAGGGCGGCCGCGGCGGCGACGGCCACGGCGAGGGCGACCCAGCGGTTGCCGGAGTCGGCGTCCGGTGAGCGGCCGATGGGGGCCCTGGTGAGCATCAGCCCGAACAGGAGCAGGACGACGACGGAACCGACGTAGATGAGGACCTGCACCCAGGCGATGAACTCGGCGGTGAGCAGGAGGTACTCGACGGCGAGGCCACCGAGGGCCACCACCAGCCACAGGGCGGCGTGCACCAGCTGCCGGGTGGTGACGGTGACGACGGCGGCCCCGAAGGTGACCAGGCCGACGAGGAGGAAGGCGATCTCCACGCCGGTCGGGGAGAGGAAGCCGTGCGTCCCGGCGGCGGTGGTGGTCGTGGCGTGCGCGGCCGTTCCCGCCGCTGCGGCGAGGATCACGACCCCTCCCCCTGCGGTTCGGCCTGGGCGGCGGCGAGCTTGTCGGCGGTCTTGCGGGCGGCGGCGAGTTCCTTCGGCTCCTCGGCGCCGGGGTCGAGCGCGGGCGGGGCCGGGACGGTCCACATCCACTCGCGGAGCTTGTCGCGCTCGTGGGTGAGGTCGCGGATGTCGGTCTCGGCGTACTCGAACTCCGGGGACCAGAACAGGGCGTCGAAGGGACAGACCTCGATGCAGATACCGCAGTACATGCACAGGGAGAAGTCGATGGCGAAGCGGTCGAGGACGTTGCGGCTGCGTTCGCGTCCGCCGGGGGCCGCCGCCGGGACCGTCTCCTTGTGGGAGTCGATGTAGATGCACCAGTCCGGGCACTCGCGGGCGCACAGCATGCAGACCGTGCAGTTCTCCTCGAACAGGCCGATCACACCGCGGGTGCGGGGCGGGAGGTCGGGCTGGGTGTCGGGGTACTGATCGGTGACGGACTTCTTCGTCATCGTCCGCAGGGTGACGGCCAGGCCCTTGGCCAGGCCGGAGCCGGGGATGGGAGCCATGGTTACCGGATCACCACCTTCACGATGCCGGTGAGGGCGATCTGGGCGAGGGAGAGGGGGACGAGGAGGGTCCAGGAGAGTTTCTGGAGCTGGTCCTCGCGCAGGCGGGGGTAGGTGACGCGGAGCCAGATGACGACGAAGGCGAGGACCGCGGTCTTCAGCAGGGTCCAGACCCAGCCGAGCCCGTCGGCGCCCCAGGGGCCGTGCCAGCCGCCCAGGAACAGGACGGTGGTCAGGCCGCACAGGACGACGATCCCGGCGTACTCGGCGAGGAGGAACAGGGCGAAGCGCAGGCCGGTGTACTCGGTGTACGCGCCGAAGATGATCTCCGAGTCGGCGACCGGCATGTCGAAGGGCGGGCGCTGGAGTTCGGCGAGGCCGGCGATGAAGAAGACGAGCGCGCCGGTGATCTGCCAGGGCAGCCACCACCACTCGAACGCGTCGAGGATGCCGACGAGGGAGACCGTGCCGGCCGCCATCGCCACCGAGGCGGCGGTGAGCAGCATCGGGAGTTCGTAGGCGAGGAGCTGGGCGGCGGTACGCAGGCCGCCGAGGAGGGAGAACTTGTTGGCGGAGGCCCAGCCGGCCATGAGTGAGCCGAGGACGCCGACGCCCATGACGGCGAGGACGAAGAACACGCCCGCGTCGATCACCTGGCCGACCGCGCCCTCGCCCGGGCCGATCGGGACGGCGAGCAGGACGAGGAGGTAGGGCAGGAGGGCGACGGCCGGGGCGAGCTGGAAGATGCGCCGGTCCGCGCCGGCCGGGACCACGTCCTCCTTCTGCGCGAACTTCACGCCGTCGGCGATGAGCTGGGCCCAGCCGTGGAAGCCACCGGCGTACATGGGGCCGAGGCGGCCCTGCATGTGGGCCATCACCTTGTGCTCGGTCTGACCCACGATCAGGGGGAAGGTGAGGAAGACGACGAACACGACCAGGAGTCGCAGGGCGACGTCGAGCGCGTCGTTCACCGCGGGCCTCCTGAGGGGTCTTCGGGGGTGGGGGACTCGGAGTCGCTTCCGGTCCCCGGTCCGGTCTCGGGGTCCGCGTCGGCCTCGGGGCCAGGCTCTCGGACCGGACCGGGTTCCGGCTTGGCGGTGCCTTCGGGCTCCGATCCGGCCTCGGGGACCGCCCCGGCCTCATGGGCCGGTCCGCGATCCGACTTGGGCTCGCCTTCGAGTTTCGAGCCGGCCTCGGGGGCCGGCCTGGAGCCGGTCTCGGCGTCGGCGCCGGGCTCCGATCCGGTATCCGGAGCCGCGTCCTCCCGGGCCTCGCGGCCCGGACCGGCATCGGGCTTCACCTCCGCTTCCGCCTCCGTCCCGGGTTGGGCGAAGGCGGGGCGGGCGTGGTGCCAGGGGGCGTCCGGGCTGCGGGGAGCGGCGGAAGGCTTCTGGTCCCGGCGGTCCTCGGTGGGCACGGGGGCGGATTCGTCGCCCGCTGCCGCGGGTTCGTCGGACGGCTCCGGAGCCCCCGACGCGGCGCGCGGGCTCGCGGACCCCTCGGACGCGGTACGCGCCCGGCGGGGTCCGCCGGCCGCGGAGGCATCGGAACGCTGCGACGCCGACCCCTCACTCGCGCTCCGCGCACGCCGTGCAGGGGCAGCGCTCGTCTCGGACGGAGCAGCCGACTCGGGACGCACCTCCGCCGACTGGCCCGCGGAGCCCTCCGCGGCCGTACGGGTACGGCGCGGCTGGGCGGAAGACCCGGCGGCCGACTGGCTCGCGGAGCCTTCCGCCGCCGTGCGAGTGCGGCGGGGCGGGGTCGCGGGCTGGGCGGACGCCTCCGAGCCGGCCGCCTGACTCGCGGAACCCTCCGCCGCCGTGCGAGTGCGGCGGGGGCGGTCTCCTGTCGCTCGTGTCGCGCCTGCCGCTGTTCTGCCCGTGCCTCGGGCCGGGCGGGCCGGGGCCGGGGGGAGTTGGCCCTTGAGGGGGCCCCATTCGTTGGGGTCGGGGACGCCGGGGGGAAGCATCTGGCGGCGCTTGGGGCCGCCGTGCTCGGACTCCCCGGGTTCCTTGGCGCCGGGCCAGGCCTTGGCGACCCGGGCGGCGAGGACGAAGTCCTTGCGCAGCGGGTGGCCCTCGAACCCGTCCGGCAGGAGCAGGTGGTCCAGGCCCGGGTGGCCCGTGAAGTCGACGCCGAACATCTCGTGCGTCTCGCGTTCGTGCCACGCGGCACCCGCGTAGACGTCCACGGCGGAGGGCAGCGTGGGGGCCTCGTGCGGCACCGTGGTGCGCAGCAGCAGGCGGCGTACCGGGGCCAGGGCGGCGACGTGCGCCGTGACGCGGAACCCGGTGCCGGGTTCGTCGACCGCGCTCAGCCAGTCGAAGAAGGTGCAGCCGATCCGGTCGCGCGCGGCTTCCAGCGCGGTGATCCAGGAGGCGGGCGGTACGTCGACGGTCAGGACGCCGTACGACTCCTCCGCCGTGGCCTCCGTACCGAACAGTTCCTCGGCGTCGGCGGGGAGCCAGCCGACCGCGGTCATCGGCCCTCCCCCTCACCGGACGGCGCCGGCGGCCGGACCAGCCCGCTCTGCAGCGCCGCCGCCGACGGCCGCCCCCCGCCGGAGGCGGACCCGTACCGCTCCCCCAGCGACTCCCGTGCGATCTTCTCCTGGAGTTTCAGGATCCCCTGGAGCAGCGCCTCGGGCCGTGGCGGGCAGCCGGGGACGTAGACGTCGACCGGGATGATCTGGTCCACGCCCTTGGTGACGGAGTAGGAGTCCCAGTACGGGCCGCCGCAGTTGCTGCACGCGCCGAAGGAGATGACGTACTTGGGCTCGGGCATCTGTTCGTACAGGCGCTTCACCGCGGGCGCCATCTTGTCCGTGACCGTGCCGGAGACGACCATCAGGTCGGCCTGGCGCGGCCCCGGCGCGAAGGGGATGACGCCGAGGCGGATGAAGTCGTGGCGGGCCATCGACGCGGCGATGAACTCGATCGCGCAGCAGGCGAGGCCGAAGTTGAAGACCCACAGCGAGTAGCGGCGGCCCCAGTTGAGGACCACCTTCATCGGCTCGGGAGCCAGCCGGGCGAGCGCGCCGAGCCTCTTCGGTTCCGGGAGCAGGACGGGCTCGGGGGCGGCAGGGTTCACGTCCATGTCAGGACGCCCTTCTTGTATGCGTACAGCAGACCCACGGCGAGGAAGCCGAGGAAGATGAACATCTCCACGAGGGTGGTCGCGCCGTAGCCGTCGGCGGCGAAGACGGTCGCCCAGGGGAAGAGGAAGATCGAGTCGACGGCGAAGATCACGTAGAGGAAGGCGTAGACGTAGTAGCGGACCTGGGTGTGGGCCCAGCCCTCGCCGACGGGGTCGACCCCGCACTCGTACGTCAGGAGTTTCTCGGGCGTGGGGACCACCGGCCGCAGCAGGCGTCCCGCCCCGAAGGCGACGGCGACGAACAGCAGGCCGACGACGGCGAGCAGTCCGACGACCGAGTAGGACTGGAAGTAGTCCGCCGCGACGACGGTCGTTTCCCGCACGTCCGCCCCTCACTCCCTTGATCGGCGCCCTGGCCCATGCCTGTGCCGTGCCCTTGATCCGTGCCGGTGAACGTCACGGTTCGACGATCTGTACGCACGGGAGTCTAGGCCCTGATAAATGCACCGTAAGCAGCCCGTCACCGCTCGGCATGCGGGGGTGGGGTTTTCCTCAGTGCGTCCTGGCGGTCCACCTCATGGCGCCGGCCCCCGGCTCCGGGCACGCTTGTGCCCATGACCGAACCATTCCCGAATCCGGGCACGTCCGTGACGGCACTTCCGGAGCCGGCCGAGCCCGGCGACCGCCCGCCACCGGCCCGTTTCGCGTACGACGCGCACACCTGGAAGGAGATCGCCCACCTCCTGGCGAACCTGCCGGTGTCGCTGGCCGGCTTCGTCTACACGGTGACCATGCTGTTCACCGGCGTCGGGCTGACCGTCACGGTGATCGGGTTCCCTCTGCTCGCGCTCGGGCTGATGGGTTCCCGGCTGCTGGGCAGGATGGAGCGGGCGCGGGCCAGGAAGCTGCTCGGGGTGCGGGTGGAGGAGCCGAGCCGGCTGCCGATGCGCGGTCACGGCGGGTTCTGGCCGCAGCTGTGGATGGCGGTCAAGGATCCGGTGGGCTGGCGCACCGTCCTGTACGAGCTCATACGGCTGCCGTGGGGCGTCCTCACCTTCGCCGTCACGCTGGTCGGTCTGTTCGTGCTGTGGCCGGTGCTGCCGTTCATCGTGCGGGGCCTGGCCAACGCCGACCGGGCGATGGTGCGCGGTCTGCTGTCGCCCTCCGACGAGCTGGAGCGGCGCATCGCCGAGCTGGAGTCGGACCGCGGGGTCGTGGTGGACACGGCGGCGGCGGACCTGCGGCGCATCGAGCGCGATCTGCACGACGGGGCACAGGCCCGGCTGGTCAATCTGGCGATGGGCCTGGGCCTGGCCAAGGAGAAGCTGCTGGAGGACCCCGACGCCGCGGCGTCGATGGTCGACGAGGCGCACGGCGAGGTGAAGCTGGCGTTGCAGGAGCTGAGGGATCTCGCCCGGGGCATCCATCCCGCGGTCCTGACCGACCGGGGTCTGGACGCGGCGCTGTCCTCGGTCGCCTCGCGCTGCACGGTGCCGGTGCAGGTGACGGTCGACCTGGACGAGCGGCCGGCCGCCGCCATCGAGGGCATCGCCTACTTCACCGTCTCGGAGCTGCTGCAGAACATCAGCAAGCACAGCCGCGCCCGGTCGGCCGCGGTGGAGGTGTGGCGGTCGGAGGGCCGACTGCTCATACAGGTGTGGGACGACGGGCGCGGGGGCGCGAGCCTGGACGGCGGGACGGGTATGCGGGGTCTCGCCGACCGGCTGGGCGCGGTGGACGGTCTGTTCGTCGTGGAGTCGCCGGAGGGCGGTCCGACGACGGTGACGGCCGAGCTGCCGTGGCGGGACCGTTCCGGTGCCCTGGCCGAGGGCCCGGACAGGGCCAGGAGGACGTCCAAGGAGGCGTCCGTCCGCGGCCGGGGGTAGGGAAAACCCCCCGCCCAAGACTGCGACGGACTCCATGTTCCGCCGACCTGCGGCGGAGCAGTCTGGAGGTACGACAGCACAGCCGCCGGACGAGGAGAAGGACGACGCCGATGAGCACGGAGTACGGACAGGGCTACGGGCTCTCCACGGAGTCCGGGTATCCCGGGCACACCGAGGGACGGCGGCACCGGCTGCCGGCCGCGCTGCGGGCGCCCGTCGAGGGACGCACCTGGCGCGAGCTGGGGTATGTGCTGCTGAGCCTGCCGATCAGCATCCTGCTGTTCACCTACGCGGTCACGATGGTGTCGCTGGGGGCGGGCCTGCTGGTGACGTTCCTCGGTGTCCCGGTGCTGGCGACGGCGCTCACCGGCTGCCGCGGGTTCGGGTCGGTGGAGCGGGCGCGGGCGCGGGGGCTGCTGGGTCTGGAGGTGGCCGAGCCGGAGCCGCTGCGGATGAGGCGGCAGGGGTTCATGGCGTGGATCGGGGCCGTGCTCAAGAGCGGCGCCTCCTGGCGGGCCCTGCTGTACGCGGTGCTGCAGCTGCCGTGGGCGGTGCTCTCCTTCGTCGTCACCGTGACGCTCTGGTCGGTGGGATGGACGCTGGTGACGTATCCGCTGTGGTTCTGGGTCCTGCCGACGTACGGCGGTCAGGACGGCATACAGCTGTACGGCGACGAGCACCACCAGATCTATCTGGACAACCCCTTCGAGATCACGGTGACCGCGGGGGTGGGCCTGCTGTTCACCCTCGCCACGCCGTGGATCGTGCGGGCGCTGACGATGGTGGACCGGGTGATGGTGCACGGTCTGCTGGGACCGTCGCGGCTGGCCACGCGGGTGGTGGAGCTGGAGTCGGACCGCGGGGTCGTGGTGGACACGGCGGCGGCGGACCTGCGGCGCATCGAGCGCGATCTGCACGACGGGGCGCAGGCCCGGCTGGTGGCTCTGGCCATGGATCTGGGGCTGGCGAAGGAGAAGCTGCGGGAGGACCCGCGGGTGGCGGCACGGATGGTGGACGAGGCGCACGGTGAGGTGAAGACGGCGCTGCAGGAGTTGCGGGACCTGGCCCGCGGCATCCATCCGGCGGTGCTGACCGACCGGGGGCTGGACGCGGCGCTGTCCTCGGTCGCCTCGCGGTGCACGGTGCCGGTGCAGGTGGAGGTGGACCTGGCGGAGCGGCCCGCGCCTGCCATCGAGGGCATCGCCTACTTCACGGTCTCGGAGCTGCTGCAGAACATCAGCAAGCACTCGCGGGCGACCTGGGCGGCCGTGGAGGTGTGGCGGACGGAGAACCGGCTGATGCTCCAGGTCGTGGACAACGGGGTGGGCGGCGCCGATGTGTCGGAGGGTTCCGGGCTGGCCGGGCTGGCGGAGCGGCTGGACGCGGTGGACGGGATCCTGGTGGTGGACTCCCCGGCGGGCGGCCCGACGCGGGTGACCGCCGAACTGCCGTGGCGGGCGGAGCGGACACGATGAGAACGGGCTGAGACCGGGAGAACAGGCTGGGACCGGCAGGCCGGCGGACCGACGGACCGGCTCCGCAGAGGAAACCGGCGGAACCGGCGGGTGGGTGCGAGCCACGGGCTCGCAC
>NZ_JBHWHX010000001.1:0-193884 GCF_042732315.1 Streptomyces sp. NPDC059787 | reverse complement strand
CGTCAGCGGCTCCCTCTACGACTCCACCCGGTTCACCGGCACCCCCTTCGGCGGGGGGGGGCTCGCCCCCCGCCCCGGCCCCCCCCCCCCCACCGGGGGTACCGCGGGGGGGGGGCCCCCCCCGGGTGCCCCCCCCACCCGCCTCGATGGCCCTCCGATCGCGTCGCCCTGCCCCATCCCCCACCGGATGCTGGAATGCTGGACCTGACGACCGGACCCGCCACGAGGGCGGGCGCGGATCAGGGGCATTCAAGGGCATGGGGGGCCGAGGAACGTGGAGGACAGGGTGCGGGTGGTCATCGCCGAGGATTCGGTGCTGCTGCGGGAGGGCCTGACCCGGTTGCTGACCGACCGTGGGCACGAGGTCGTGGCCGGTGTCGGTGACGGTGACGCGTTGATCAAGACCATCATCGAGCTGGACGGGGAGAACCAGCTCCCGGACGTCGTGGTGGCCGACGTGCGGATGCCGCCGACGCACACGGACGAGGGGGTGCGGGCCGCGGTGCAGTTGCGCAAGACGTATCCGGGCGTCGGTGTGCTGGTGCTGTCGCAGTACGTGGAGGAGCGTTACGCCACGGAGCTGCTCGCCGGTTCCAGCCGTGGCGTCGGTTATCTGCTCAAGGACCGGGTGGCCGAGGTCCGTGAGTTCGTGGACGCGGTGGTGCGCGTCGCCCGGGGCGGTACGGCGCTGGATCCCGAGGTGGTCGCGCAGTTGCTGGGGCGCAGCCGCAAGCAGGACGTGCTCGCGGGGCTCACCCCGCGGGAGCGGGAGGTCCTGGGGCTGATGGCGGAGGGCAGGACGAACTCGGCGATCGCCAGGCAGCTGGTGGTCAGCGACGGTGCCGTGGAGAAGCACGTCAGCAATATCTTCCTGAAGCTGGGGCTGTCCCCGAGCGACGGCGATCACCGGCGGGTGCTGGCCGTTCTCACCTACCTCAACTCCTGAGCGAGGACGTCTCGAAGTCGTGTCCAACATGCGAATGACCCAGGGAAGGCGACCCTTACGGACGTAGGGTTTATGCGGGGATGGCCTGTGGGAAGGCCGTCCCGGACAGCCGCCCTCGAGGAGGTCCAGTTCAGTGACCAGCCAGGTCAGCAGCACAGCGGAGCAGGCCGACGGAGCAGTCGTAGGGGAGCAGCGCACAGCGGCGGGGGCGAAGGACGTCCGCCGGCTCGACCGGGTGATCATCAGGTTCGCGGGGGACTCGGGTGACGGTATGCAGCTCACCGGTGACCGTTTCACCTCGGAGACGGCGTCCTTCGGCAACGACCTCTCCACGCTGCCGAACTTCCCGGCCGAGATCCGCGCGCCCGCCGGCACCCTGCCCGGTGTCTCGTCCTTCCAGCTCCACTTCGCCGACCACGACATCCTGACCCCCGGCGACGCGCCGAACGTGCTGGTGGCGATGAACCCGGCCGCGCTGAAGGCCAACATCGCCGACCTGCCGCGCGGCGCGGAGATCATCGTCAACACGGACGAGTTCACCAAGCGGGCGATGCAGAAGGTCGGCTACGACAGCAGCCCGCTGGAGGACGGCTCGCTGGACGGCTACAGCCTGCACCCGGTGCCGCTGACCACGCTGACCGTGGAGGCGCTCAAGGAGTTCGACCTCACCCGCAAGGAGGCCGAGCGCAGCAAGAACATGTTCGCGCTCGGGCTGCTGAGCTGGATGTACCACCGGCCCACCGAGGGCACGGAGAGGTTCCTGCGGTCGAAGTTCGCCAGGAAGCCCGACATCGCCGCCGCCAACATCGCGGCCTACCGGGCGGGGTGGAACTTCGGCGAGACGACGGAGGACTTCGCGATCTCCTACGAGGTGGCCCCGGCGGCGAAGGCGTTCCCGCCCGGCGTCTACCGCAACATCTCCGGGAACCTGGCCCTGTCCTACGGACTGATCGCCGCGTCCCGCCAGGCGGACCTGCCGCTCTACCTCGGCTCCTATCCGATCACCCCGGCCTCGGACATCCTGCACGAGCTGAGCCGGCACAAGAACTTCGGTGTGCGGACCTTCCAGGCCGAGGACGAGATCGCCGGCATCGGCGCTGCGCTGGGGGCCGCCTTCGGCGGCTCCCTCGCGGTGACGACGACGAGTGGTCCCGGTGTGGCCCTGAAGTCCGAGACCATCGGCCTGGCGGTCTCCCTGGAGCTGCCGCTGCTGATCGTGGACATCCAGCGCGGCGGCCCGTCCACCGGCCTGCCGACCAAGACCGAGCAGGCGGACCTGCTCCAGGCCATGTACGGCCGCAACGGCGAGGCGCCGGTCCCGGTGGTCGCGCCCCGCACCCCGGCCGACTGCTTCGACGCCGCCCTCGAAGCCGCCCGCATCGCGCTCACCTACCGCACGCCGGTGTTCCTCCTCTCCGACGGCTACCTCGCCAACGGCAGCGAGCCCTGGCGCGTCCCGGACCTCCAGGAGCTGCCAGACCTGGCCGTGCAGTTCGTGCAGGGGCCCAACCACACCCTCGAGGACGGCACCGAGGTGTTCTGGCCCTACAAGCGGGACCCGCGGACCCTGGCCCGCCCCTGGGCCATCCCCGGCACCCCGGGTCTCGAGCACCGCATCGGCGGCATCGAGAAGCAGGACGGCACGGGCAACATCTCCTACGACCCCGCCAACCACGACTTCATGGTCCGCACCCGGCAGGCGAAGATCGACGGCATCGACGTCCCCGACATCGAGGTCGACGACCCGGACGGGGCGAAGACCCTGGTACTGGGCTGGGGCTCCACGTACGGGCCGATCACGGCCGCCGTGCGCCGTATCCGCAAGGAGGGCGGCCGGATCGCGCAGGCGCATCTGCGCCACCTCAACCCGTTCCCGCACAACCTCGGTGACGTGCTCGCCCGTTACGAGCGCGTCGTGGTCCCCGAGATGAACCTGGGGCAGCTCGCCACCCTCGTCCGGGCGAAGTACCTGGTCGACGCCCGCTCGTACAACCAGGTCAACGGCATGCCGTTCAAGGCGGAGCAGCTCGCCACGGTGCTGAAGGAGGCCATCGATGACTGACCCCAACGCCCTTCTCCAGCTCGTGCCCAAGGCCGAGGGCCGGCAGTCCATGAAGGACTTCAAGTCCGACCAGGAAGTGCGCTGGTGCCCCGGCTGCGGCGACTACGCCGTCCTCGCCGCCGTGCAAGGCTTCATGCCCCAGCTCGGCCTGGCGAAGGAGAACATCGTCTTCGTCTCCGGCATCGGCTGCTCCTCCCGCTTCCCGTACTACATGAACACCTACGGGATGCACTCCATCCACGGCCGCGCCCCCGCCATCGCCACCGGCCTGGCCACCTCGCGGCGCGACCTGTCCGTCTGGGTCGTCACCGGCGACGGCGACGCCCTCTCCATCGGCGGCAACCACCTCATCCACGCCCTGCGCCGCAACGTCAACCTCAAGATCCTGCTGTTCAACAACCGGATCTACGGTCTGACCAAGGGCCAGTACTCCCCGACCTCCGAGGTCGGCAAGATCACCAAGTCGACGCCGATGGGCTCGCTGGACGCGCCCTTCAACCCGGTGTCGCTGGCGATCGGCGCGGAGGCGTCCTTCGTGGCCCGTACCGTCGACTCCGACCGCAAGCACCTCACCGAGGTGCTGCGCCAGGCCGCCGACCACCCCGGCACGGCACTGGTGGAGATCTACCAGAACTGCAACATCTTCAACGACGGCGCCTTCGAGGTCCTCAAGGACCGGCAGCGGGCCGAGGAGGCCGTGATCCGCCTGGAGCACGGGCAGCCGGTCCGCTTCGGCACCGACGGTTCCAAGGGCGTCGTACGCGACCGGGCCACCGGCGACCTGAGGGTCGTCACCGTCACCGCGGACAACGAGGCCGACATCCTCGTCCACGACGCCCACGCCGCCTCCCCGACCACCGCGTTCGCGCTCTCCCGGCTCGCCGACCCCGACACCCTGCACAACACCCCGATCGGCGTCTTCCGCTCCGTCGACCGGCCCGTCTACGACACCCTCATGGCCGACCAGCTCGACACCGCCGTCGAACAGCACGGCAAGGGCGACCTCGCCACCCTGCTCACCGGCGGCGACACCTGGACCGTCGTGGGCTGACCCCTGCCGAAGGCCGAGGCCCGGGTGCTCTACGGCGCCCGGGTCTCGTCGTACGCCTGCCGGGCGGCGAGGACGTCGGCCATGCGCTTCTCGGTCCACAGCGCCAGGTCGCGCACCTGCTCGGCCGCCTCCCGGCCCAGGCCGGTGAGGGAGTAGTCGACGCGGGGCGGGATGACCGGTTTGGCGTCGCGGTGGACCAGGCCGTCGCGCTCCAGGGTCTGGAGGGTCTGGGTGAGCATCTTCTCGCTGACCCTGCCGATCGCCCGGCGCAGTTCGCTGAAGCGGTACGAGCGCTCCAGGAGCTGCATCAGCACGAGCACGCCCCAGCGACTGGTCACATGCTCCAGGACCAGCCGTTGCGGGCACATCTCCTCGCCGTCGGTCCACCGGACACCATCACTTACCGCCATGCCAGTACCTTACTTCAAAGTGGGTACTTTCTATTAGTTAGCGCAACTCCTAGGGTGGGTGACATACCCGCACACGCACCCCCACAGGAGTTCCGAACCATGAGCATCGTCGTCACCGGCGCCACCGGACACCTCGGCCGTCACGTCGTGGACCAGCTACTGGAGAAGGTCCCGGCCGAGCAGGTCACCGCTGTCGTCCGCAACGCGGAGAAGGCCGCGGACCTCGCCGGGCGCGGGGTGCGGATCGCGGTCGCCGACTACAACGCCCCCGAGACCTTCGACGGCCTGTTCGCGGCCGGCGACAAGGTGCTGCTGATCTCGGGCAACGAGTTCGACAAGGGCCGGGTGGGCCAGCACCGGGTCGTCATCGACGCCGCCAGGGCCGCCGGTGCCGCCCTGCTCGCCTACACCAGCGCCCCCGGCTCCCTGACCGCCGCGCTCGCCGACGACCACCGCGCCACCGAGGAGGTACTGCTGGGCTCGGGCGTGCCGTACGTGCTGCTGCGCAACGGCTGGTACCACGAGAACTACACCGAGAACCTCGCCCCGGTGCTCGAGCACAACGCCGTCGTGGCCGCCGCCGGCGAGGGCCGGATCTCCTCCGCCTCGCGGGCCGACTACGCGGCCGCCGCCGTCGCCGTGCTCACCGGCGAGGGGCACGAGAACAAGACGTACGAGCTGGGCGGCGACGAGGCGTGGAGCCTCGCCGAGTACGCGGCCGAGCTGAGCCGGCGGACCGGCAGGGAGATCGCCTACAACCAGGTCACGCCCGAGGCGCTCACCGGCATCCTGACCGGTGCCGGGGTGCCCGAGCCGATGGCCGCGGTCCTCGCGGGCGTGGACGTCTCGATCGGGAAGGGGGAACTGGTCGTCGACAGCGGCGATCTGTCCCGGCTGGCCGGCCGCCCGACCACCCCGCTCGCCGAGGCCGTCGCCGCCGCGCTCAAGGGCTGACCCGGAGGGCCGCCGACCCGCCACCCCCGCGCGTCATGACCGTATGCCGGTACGGGCATGACACGCGGGGGTGTCCGGCGTTACCGTCGTCCGGCGAGCACCGCGCGCGCGTGCGCGGGCATCGCGGGAGACAGGACACGCGTCGGACACGAAGGAGGGGCCCGTGACCGGGAAGTCGGCCGCAGAGCGGCGCATGGGACTGCTGAACGGCTTCGCGGCGTACGGGATGTGGGGGCTCGTCCCGCTGTTCTGGCCCCTGCTCAAGCCCGCCGGGGCGGTGGAGATCCTGGCTCACCGGATGGTGTGGTCACTGTTCTTCGTGGCCGCCGCCCTGCTCTTCATACGCCGCTGGGCCTGGCTCGGCGAGCTGCTGCGGCAGCCGCGCAGGCTGGCGCTGATCACGGTCGCCGCGGCGGTCATCACCGTGAACTGGGGCGTCTACATCTGGTCCGTGAACTCCGGGCACGTCGTCGAGGCCTCCCTCGGCTACTTCATCAACCCGCTGGTCACGATCGCGATGGGCGTGCTGCTGCTGAAGGAGCGCCTGCGGCCCGCGCAGTGGGCGGCGGTCGGGGTGGGCGCCGCGGCGGTGCTCGTCCTCACCGTCGGCTACGGCCAGCCGCCGTGGATCTCGCTCTGTCTCGCCTTCTCCTTCGCCACGTACGGACTGGTGAAGAAGAAGGTCAACCTCGGTGGCGTCGAGTCTCTGGCCGCCGAGACCGCGGTCCAGTTCCTGCCCGCCCTCGGCTACCTGCTGTGGCTGGGCGCCCAGGGCGATTCCACGTTCGCCGCCGAAGGGTCCGGGCACGCCGCGCTGCTCGCCGCGACCGGGATCGTCACCGCGCTCCCCCTGGTCTGCTTCGGCGCCGCCGCGATCCGCGTGCCGCTGTCCACGCTGGGCCTGCTGCAGTACCTGGCGCCGGTCTTCCAGTTCCTGCTCGGGGTCCTCTACTTCAAGGAGGCCATGCCGCCCGAGCGCTGGGCCGGTTTCGCGCTGGTGTGGCTGGCGCTCGTCCTCCTCACCTGGGACGCGCTGCGCACCGCCCGCCGGACCGCCCGCGCGCTCGCCGGGGAGACCGGCGTGCGCGGGAGCAGCGTTCCGGCCGGCGCGGCGGAAGCGGCTCCGGGCGCCGGGCGCGTGCCCGCCGCGGCCGAGGCGGGCACGCTGGAGGCCAAGCCGTAGAGCCGGGCGTTGTCGGAGCCGGGTCTTATAACTGGTGGCATGACGCAGACACCGACACCGGCCACTCCCGTGCACTGGAAGGTCGTCATCGACGCGGCCGACCCGCACGCGCAGGCCGGCTTCTGGGCCGCCGCCCTCCGGTACGTGGTGGAGGACAACAGCGCGCTCATCGAGAAACTGCTGGCCGCGGGCGCCGTCCCGGCCGAGCTGACCGTCGAGTCCCACGACCGCCGGGCCTGGCGCGACCTGGCCGCGGTACGGCACCCCGACGACCCGTACGACGAGGAGAGCGGCACCGGCCGTGGGCGGCGGCTGCTGTTCCAGCGCGTACCGGAGGAGAAGACGGTCAAGAACCGGCTCCACCTCGACCTGCACCCCGGTGCGGGACGCCGCGAGGAGGAGCTCGCCCGGCTGGAGGGGCTCGGCGCGCGGGTGCTGCGGCGGGTGGAGGAGCCTTCCGGGGGATGGCTTCTGATGGCCGACCCGGAAGGCAATGAATTCTGCCTGCATTAGGGTTTCCGCCCGATACTCCCCTGATGTCTCCTGGGGCGGAAGCTCCTCAGGGCTGCTGGGCGCGGGCGCGTTCGGTCAGCCGGCCCATGCGGGCGCGGGCGGACTCCAGCTCCTCGATCTCGTCGGCGGCGGGCCCGTCCTCGGCGGTGAGCTCGGTCCACAGGGCGATCAGCTCGTGCCCGAGCTCCAGTCCGAGCAGCGGGTCGCGCACCGCGCGCCATGCGGTCGCCGCGCTGCGGACGTTGCCGTAGGCGGCCTCCGCGTCCTCCGCGCGGCGGCAGATCACGGCGAGGTCGAGGGAGATCCGGAAGGCGCGCAGCGGCTCACCGGCCAGGTAGGCGATGTACGCGGCGAGTTCGCGCAGCCGCAGCACCTCCGGGTGCTCCGGCCCCAGGGTGTCCGAGGCCTCCGCGACGGTCTCCTCGGCCAGCCGGGCCGCCGTGTCGATCCTGCCCGTCCGGACGGCGTCGTTGACCCGGGCCATGGGTTCGGCGAGCCGGCTCTCGCCGGTGGCGGGGGGTTCGTCACCGAGCACCGCCTCCGCCACGGCGTCGAAACCGCGGGGCGGGGTGGGCTTGGAGCCGGGGTCGAACACGGGCTCGGGCTCGGGGGGCGG
This sequence comes from Streptomyces sp. NPDC059787, assembly GCF_042732315.1. NCBI lineage: Bacteria > Bacillati > Actinomycetota > Actinomycetes > Kitasatosporales > Streptomycetaceae > Streptomyces > Streptomyces sp. NPDC059787. The sequence continues at coordinate 186,149 of NZ_JBHWHX010000001.1, read as the reverse complement.
TGCGGTCTCGTGCGCCCGGGGCCGGCCGGTCCCGGGGGCGGGGTGCGGCCTCGCGTCCATGGACGGGGGCGGGCCGAACTCGCCCGTCGGGGGCGCGACCGTGCCGGGCGGCGTGACCTCCGCCGACCCGGGTACGGGGCGCAGTCCGAACGTCGGTACGGCGTCCCGGGGAGCCTCCGCCCCGGGCACGGGGCGCAGCTCGAAGGTGGGGGTGGCGTCCCGTACGGGATCCGGTCCGGACGTCCCTTCCGGCACCGGCTCGGGTACCGGGCTCAGCAGGTGTGTCGGCCGGTCCGCGTCGGACTCCCGCGCCGGTGCCGTCAGGACCGGCTGCGCCGTGAAGTGGCTGGAGCCGTCCGGGTCGACCCGGAGCGGGACGACGCAGCCGATGCGTTCGTCGCGCACGGTGGCGAGGACGGCGTGCCCGGAGGCGATGGCGATGCGGTGGAGGCGGTTCAGCACCGCCTGCTGGATCTCCTCGCCGGGCCCGGCGATCACCGTCACCCCGCCGACCGACGCCCCGCGCGTGCCCGCCCCGCCCACGGGGACATGGACGTCGATCGGCGCTGCCGCAAGGTTCGCCGCATGTGCGGCCTGCTGCTGTTCCCGCTTCTTCTCGCGGCTGAGTCGAGACATCGTTCCCTCATTCGGGTCGTACACCTACCGTCGAGTCTGTCCGCTCGCCCGCGCTTCTCACGTCACCGCGTTGTCACAGGCTCGTCCCAACGGCCGCCCGTGCGGGTTTCCCGTCCGCCCGGCGGCATGAAGATCGAGCCGGTGAGCAGGAGAGGGGACATGGGACAGGGACCGGAGATCTGGATCCGAGGACCGGTGGCGGTGCCGGAGGCGGCCCCGCCGGAGCCCGCCCCCGCACGGGCGACGGCCCGGCGCTTCTCCTGGGTCGGCCTGCACGGTGGCGCGGGCGTCTCCACGCTCGCCGCGGTCTACGGCGGTCATGACAGCGGACGCGCCTGGCCCGGCCCCGCCGGTCCGCCGTCGGTGCTGCTCGTCGCCCGGACCCACGCGGCCGGCCTGGACGCGGTGCTCCCGGCGGTGGACACGGTCCGGCGCGGTGAGGCGCCGCAAGGGCTCGACCTGGACGCCGTGGTCCTGGTGGCGGACGCGCCGGGACGGCTGCCGCGTCCCCTCGCCCACCGGATCCGGATCATCGAGTCGGTGATCGACGTGTACCGCGTGCCCTGGGTGAACGAGTGGCGCCTGGGCGACCTGACCGGCCGGCCGCCCCGCGGGACCGAGCCGCTGGCCCGCCTGGCGGGCGCGGTGCGTTGAGCGGCAGGGAGGACGGCCCTCGTACGCCCGCCTCGGTCGCGGGGATCGCCTCCGCCGTGCACGGACGGCGGCTGCGGGCCGTGGACGTGGTCGCGGAGGCGCTGGAGCGGATCGGGCGGGCCGATCCGGTGCTGTGCGCGTTCCTCGAGGTGTGGGGCGAGGAGGCGCTGCGGCGGGCGGACGAGGTGGATGCCCGGGTCGCCGCCGGTGAGCGTCCGCCGCTGGCCGGGGTGCCGGTCGCGGTCAAGGGGCGGCACGGGCTGCGTGCGGCGGAGCCGCTGCTCGCGGCCGGTGGTGTCGCCGTGGGGGCCACGTCGGTGCCCGGTCCGGGAACGCCCTGGCAGACCTGGGGGCTCGGGGCGCACGGCCGTACCGTCAATCCGTGGCGGGCGGACCGTACGCCGGGCGGCTCCTCGGCCGGGGCGGCGGTGGCGGTGGCGGCCGGGCTGGTACCGCTGGCGACGGGCGGCGACGGCGCGGGCTCGGTGCGGATCCCGGCGGCGTGGTGCGGGGTCGTCGGGCTGAAGGTCACGAACGGATGTCTCCCCTCGGCCGACCGTACGGGCCTCGCGGCGCCCGGGGTCCTCACCCGCACGGCCTCGGACGCGGCGGCGTGGTGGCGGGTGGTGTCGGGGCGGTCCATCGCCGACGAGGCCCCGGCGCCCCTTCCCGTCTCCGCCTGCTGGTCCCCCGACCTCGGCTTCGCCGGCCCCGAACCGGAACCCGTCGCCCTGGCCCGTACGGCGGTCGACCGGCTGGTCGACACCGGGCTCGTACGGCTCGTACGCCCCTCGTCACCGCCGGAGCTCCTCGATCCCGCCCCGGCCTGGCTCGCCCTGCGCACCCCCGGTGCCGACCCCGCCGGCGCCCACCGGATCCGGGCGGAGAACGACCGGCGCCTGAACGACCTCTTCACCCGTGCCGACCTGCTGCTCACCCCCACGGCGCCCACCGCACCGCACGGTCACGACGGCCCCGGCGAGGTCTACTCGACCGCGCTCACCTGGGCGTTCAACGTCAGCGGGCACCCCGCGCTGAGCCTCCCGGCCGGGTTCGGCGCCGACGGCTGCCCGGCGGGGCTCCAGCTGGTGGCACCGCGCGGGCGGGAGGACCTGCTGCTCGCGGTGGCGGCGGAGGCGGAGCGGCGCGGGGGTACCACCACCGGCTGAGCGGCCCGTGGAGCCACGCCACCCCTTTGACATATAGATGCACGTGCATATGATGCAGATGCCTGTAATTGACGCACGCCGAGCATCTGGGGATGATCATGGCCCGTCGTTTCCTCTTCGTCCTGGGCAGCGCCCGCCCCGACGGCAACACCGAACTGCTGGCCCGCCGGGCCGCCGAACAGTTGCCCCCGGACGTGGAGCAGCAGTGGATCGACCTCACCACCCACCCCCTGCCCGACTTCGAGGACCTGCGCCACGACAGCGATCACGTCCGCCCCACCGAGGGCCCGGTGGCCCGGCTGCTGGACGCCACCCTCGCCGCGACCGACGTGGTGATCGCCTCACCGCTGTACTGGTACTCGGTCTCCGCGCAGACCAAGCGCTACCTGGACCACTGGTCGGGCTGGCTGCGCACCCCGGGGCTGGACTTCAAGGCGACCCTGGCCGGTCGCACCCTGTGGGGCGTCACCGCGCTCGCACACGAGGAGCCGGAGGTCGCCGACCCGCTGGTCGGCACGCTGAACAACTCGGCGGCGTACATGGGGATGCGCTTCGGCGGGGTGCTGCTCGGCAACGGCAGCAAGCCGGGCGACGTACTGAAGGACACGGAGGCGCTGGCACGGGCCAAGACGTTCTTCGCGCAGGAAGCGCCGCTCGCCCGCTTTCCGTACGAGGCCGGCTGACCTCCTCGGCTCACCAGCCGAGCTGCGCCTCGCCCAGGACCTCGCTGCCTATGTGGGCGGCGAGTTCCTGGGCGAGGGGCAAGTCCCCCCACTTGGTCACATGGACGAAGACGGTGTGCTCCTCCGTCCAGTCGCCGTACTGGGCTTCGTCACCGTGGAACAAGACCTGGATCCCGTCGTACTTCGAGGGCCAGTCCACATCCGCGTCCGAGTCGTCCGGCCAGCGCCCGTGCCACTCGATGGAGGCCATGCCGTCGCCCAGCGCGGCCAGGATCCCGGCCTCGACGCGCTCCCGCTCGACGTCCTCCGAGAAGGTCAGCGGCAGGTGTTCCGCCAGTGCCGCGTCGTCCAGTGCCGTCACGTCGAGGTCGAACCGGAGGTGGTCACCCGTCGCCGGATCGGTCCGGTTCTCCGAGTAGTCGAAGGGCAGTCCGGGAGCGATCGCGGCGATCTCCCGCACCTCACGGACCGTGGCCGGTTCGACGAACAGCCACACCTTGTCCTCGACATTTTTCAGCAGTGCGCACAGCCGCCCGGCCTGCCGGTACGCCTCGGCCGCGTCGGTGGTCCGCAGGACGGGGTACGCCCGTGAGTTGCCCATGGACCGAACCGTCACACGCCCCGGCCCGTCCGTGCCAGCGCATTTCCCTACGCGGTGATGTCCTTCGCCGTGAACCGCGCCCACGCCGCCGAGCCGAACACGGCCGCGTAGAGGGCCTGGAGGCCGAGGTTCCTCGTCAGGTCGTCCCAGTAGACCGGTTCGCGCATCAGGTCGGCGAAGGACAGCCAGTAGTGGGAGAAGAGGTAGGGGTGCAGGGCGTGCAGCTGGGGGATCTGGTCGACGATCTGGACCGTGATCAGCAGCCCGACCGTGGTCGCCATCGCCGCGATGCCGCTGTTGGTCAGCGTCGAGACGAACAGGCCGAGCGCCGCCACCCCGATCAGTGACACGGCGACGACCAGGGCGATCAGCAGCGCTCTGGCCAGCCCCTCGGAGAAGCTGATCCGGGTGCCCGAGATGGTCGTGAGGTCGCCCAGCGGGAACAGCAGCGCGCCGGTGACCAGCGCCGAGACGGCGACCACGAGGGTGGCGACCAGGCAGAAGGCCATGACCGTCGCGTACTTGGTGAGCAGCAGGCGGGTCCGCCCGGCGGGGGCGACCAGGAGGTAGCGCAGGGTGCCGGCGTTCGCCTCGCCGGCGACGGCGTCGCCCGCGACGACCCCGATCGCCATGGGCAGGAAGAACGGCAGCGTGGCGGCGAGCGCGGTGAAGACCAGGAACAGGCCGTTGTTGGTGATCTGCGAGATGAACGCCGGTCCTCCCCCGCCGCCCCCGCCACCGGCCGACGAGCCGTCACCGGTCTCGATCCGTACGGCGATGCCGACCAGGACCGGCACGGCGGCCAGCACCCCGAGCAGGGCGAGGGTGCGCCAGCGCCGGAAGGTGGTGAGCAGCTCGCTGCGGAACAGTCCGAGGGTCCACAGCGGGTTCACCCTCCGCACCGCTTCAGCCTGCGACATCGAAGCCCTCCCCGGTCAGCGCCACGAACGCGTCCTCCAGCGAGGCCCGTTCCACCCCGAAGCCGCGTACCCGGACGCCTGCCGTCACCAGCGCCGCGTTCACCTCGGCGAGGTCGCGCTCGGGCACCTCGCAGGTCACCTGCTCCCCGGCCACGACGACATCGGCGGCCCCCTGCTCCTTGAGCACCCGGGCGGCGTCCGCCGGGTCGGGTGTGGTCACCACCAGCCGGCCGCGGGCGCCCGCGGCCAGGTCGGCGACCGGGCCCTGGGTGATCAGCCGGCCCCGGGCCATCACGGCGGCGTGCGTGCACACCTGCTCGATCTCGTCGAGGAGGTGGGAGGAGAGGAAGACGGTGGTGCCGTCCGAGGCCAGTTCGCGCACCAGTGTGCGGATCTCCCGCATGCCCTGCGGGTCGAGGCCGTTGGTGGGCTCGTCCAGGACGAGCAGCCGGCGCGGCTGGAGCAGGGCGGCCGCGAGGCCGAGGCGCTGTTTCATGCCGAGGGAGTACGCCTTCGCCTTCTTGCCGGCGGCGGCCGTGAGGCCCACCCGGTCGAGGGCGGCGGCGACGCGGGCACGCCGGGTGCGCGGGTCGGCGGTCGGGTCGGCGGCGTCGTAGCGCAGGAGGTTGTCCCGGCCGGAGAGGAAGCCGTACAGGGCCGGGCCCTCGATGAGGGCGCCGACGTGGGGCAGCACGGCGCGCGCGGAGCGCGGCATGGGGCGCCCCAGGACGTGCGCCGTGCCGGAGGTCGGCTCGATCAGGCCCATCAGCATGCGGATGGTGGTGGTCTTGCCGGAGCCGTTGGGGCCGAGGAAGCCGAAGACGCTGCCCGCCGGGACGGTCAGGTGCAGACCGTCGACGGCGAGCTGTCCGCCGCGGTAGCGCTTGGTGAGCGCGCGGGTGGTGATGACTCCCTCACCCGCGCGCACCCCGTCCGGCTCGCCGGCGGACGCCTCGCCCATCGCTCCCTCGTTCCCTGTCACATGGTCACGTCGTAAGGTCCCGGGGCCTTACTTCCCCGCGTCGGCCGCCTTCACGAGCGCGTCCTTGGTGACGGTGCCCACGTAGACCTTGCCGTCCTCGGTGATCAGGGCGTTCACCAGGCGGGTGCTGAACACCGTGCCGGTGCCGAACTCGCCCTTGACCTGGTCGCCGAGCGAGCCGAGGAAGCCGTCGAGGTCACCGCCGGTCCCGCCGGCGGGCAGGCCGCCCTCGCCGCCGGTGTCGAAGGTGGCGACGGTGTTCCAGCCCTCGCCGAGCATCTTCAGCCCGTCGAGACCCTTGGCCAGGTCCTCCTCGGACTTCGGGGCGTTCTCCGGCTTCCCGGAGTGCTCCCGGCCCTGGTCGAGTTCGCCGTCCTCGGTCACCTTCGCGCCCTTGGGCGGGGTGAAGTCGAACGTCGAGGCGGCCGGCTTGTCGAAGCTCACCTTGGTGAAGCCGACGTCCACGACGGCCGCGCCGCCGCTCGACGGGGTGAGCGTGAACTTCAGCGGCACACCGGTCCTGTGGTCGACCGCGATGCTGATCGCGCCGACCGTGGAGCCGGACTGCCTGGGCTTGACGACCAGCTTGTACGCGTCCCGGCCGGCCACCTGGGCGGTGCCGTCGACGGTCACGGACGTGGTGTCGTCGACCGCCTTCAGCGCCTCCTCGGCGAAGTCCTTCGGGGTGGCCGGGGGCTGCTGCTCCCGGTCCTCGCCGGAGGCGTCGACGGTGCCGTGGTAGACCTCGTTGGAGCCGCTGTCGTAGCCCCAGACGTCCTTGCCGTTGTGGATCAGGCTGTACTCGGCGGCGTTCTCCAGGAGCGACACCTTCTGCCGGTCCGGGCCGTCGGCCGCGATCCGCAGGGTGTGCGTGCCGGAGGCCAGTTCGGTGAGCTTTGCGGACGGGTCGGCCGAGGAGCCGCCGTCCTCGCCCTGCCCCGTGGCGCCGGACGCGAGGCTGTTCTCCAGGCCGCCGAGGTCCGGCAGACCGAGGTCCGTGGTGATCTTCACGGTGCCGGACAGCTGCTCCACGTCCGACTGCGCGATCTTCTCGATGAGCTGTGCGGCGGTGATCTCCGGCAGGTCGGGGTCGCCGGAGCTGGCGATGGCCGGGACGAGCCCGATGGTCGCGGCCGCCACTCCCATCACCGTGACCGGGACGACGTACCGCGCGGCCCTGCGCCGCCCCGCGCGCGGCTCGTCGGCCTCCCGCGCGATCGTCATGTCGTCGGATTCGTACGGTGCCATGTGTGCCCTACCTCCGTGGTCGGCGGCGGCTTTTCGTCTCGTGACCTCGCACCGGTCTCACCCCGAGCCGCCATTCTCACCCGAATCGGTGAGAAGTGGTGTTGTCCGTCGTGGTCCATCTGACCAAATCCGGCAGGCGGATTCGTCAGACCCCGGACGCAACTCCACGTACTGCTGGGGTATGACACGGAGGACGGTTTCCTCCCCCGCCCCGTAGGGGTCGGGGGAGTTCGGGCCGGCTCAGCCCGCGCGGTGCACCACCGCGTCGCACAGTTGCACGAGTGCCGTCCTCGCCTCGCACTCCCGCAGCGGGGCGAGCGCCGCGCGCGCCTCCTCGGCGTAGCGCACGGTGTCCCGGCGGGCCTGCTCCAGCGCGGGGTGGGCGCGCAGCAGCCGCAGCGCCTCGGCGTGCCGGGCGTCGTCGGTGAGGTCGGAGTCGAGCAGCTCGCACAGGGCGATGTCGTCGGCGAGACCCAGCCGGGCCGCCCGTTCACGCAGCCGCAGCACGGGCAGGGTGGCGATGCCCTCGCGCAGGTCGGTGCCGGGGGTCTTGCCGGACTCGTGGGAGTCGGAGGCGATGTCCAGGACGTCGTCGGCGAGCTGGAAGGCGACGCCGAGCCGCTCGCCGTACTGGGTCAGCACGTCCACGACCGTCTCGTCGGCGCCGGACATCATCGCGCCGAACCGGCAGGCGACGGCGACCAGCGAGCCGGTCTTGCCGCCGAGCACGTCCAGGTAGTGGTCGACCGGGTCGCGGCCGTCCTGCGGTCCCGCGGTCTCCAGGATCTGCCCGGTGACCAGCCGCTCGAACGCCTCGGCCTGCACCCGCACGGCCTCAGGACCGAGGTCGGCCAGGATGTGCGAGGCCCGCGCGAAGAGGAAGTCGCCGGTGAGGACCGCGACGGAGTTGCCCCAGCGGGCGTTCGCGCTGTCGACGCCGCGCCGCACCTCGGCCTCGTCCATCACGTCGTCGTGGTACAGCGTGGCCAGATGGGTGAGCTCCACGACCACGGCCGAGGGCACGACACCGGGCGCGTAGGGGTCGCCGAACTGGGCGGCGAGCATCACGAGCAGCGGACGGAACCGCTTGCCGCCGGCCCGCACCAGGTGCTGGGCGGCTCCCGTGATGAAGGGGACCTCACTCTTGGTGGCTTCGAGCAGCCCTTCCTCGACAGCCGTCATTCCGGCCTGGACATCGGCTTCCAGAGCCTGGTCCCGCACGCTCAGCCCGAACGGCCCGACGACGGTCACGAGGGGTCTCCTGTCTGCTGGTGTCCCACTGGCGGTTACACGGAATGTCGATAGGTCGCTGCCACCACTCAAGTCAGCGTATCCGGTCATGTTCCGATCACCGCCAGCGCCCGGCGTTACGGGCAGGGCGGTACGGGATCAGGAGCGGAGTGCTTTTGATCGGCTGATAACAACGGACATTCTTCGGCTTTCCCGGACGTAGCAATCCACTCCTCGACCCGCCTCCCGGGCCCCGCCTCGCCACGCGGACCATCCTGCCCGCCCCGACGTCCGATTTGCCGTAAATACAGAGCTAATTCCCCTTGGCGAAAAATGCGCTCACAGGTGATCCCCAGTGAAGTGGGTCACGCGCGATCCGGCACCCCCACCGACCGCCGCCATCCCCCTTCCCCCTTCCCCCGACGCCGAGTTGACCCTTGGCAGTAGCAAAGGATCAAGCACCCCAAAACCCCCATCACAAGATCAAACGGCACCTTCTGTGATGCCCGCGCTTGTTTCCGACATGTGCTCTCGCATACGTTCCGGGCCTGCCGGGTGGACGCCTAATCCTGCCGCCGCCCGCATCACACCCGACGACGAACTCAAGACGGCAGGAGTGGGGGACCCAGGTAAGCCGCCGCACCGGACATCGCACCGGGACGGCTAGGGGTGAAGCCATGCCCGCAGGGGCACGGCCGGGCACTCTCCCGCCCGAACCCGACAGCTCACCTCGCAGGCGTAGGAGAGGAACCCAGACATGCCTGCTTTCGGTCAGCTCAGCCGCTTCGGCAACCGCCGCCTCGCCCGTTCCCTCGCCGTCGCCGGCACCGGCGTCGCCATGGTCGCCCTGCCGCTGTTCGGCGCGACCAGCGCCTCCGCGGCCACCACCGAGCCGACGACGCCGACGACCGCCGCCTCCGTGACGGCGTACCCGGACAACCTCGACGGCTGGATCCGCGAGTCGCTGGACATCATGGCGCAGCAGGGCATCCCGGGCAGCTACGACGCCATCCACCGCAACATCATGCGCGAGTCCTCCGGCAACCCGTACGCCATCAACAACTGGGACTCCAACGCCGCCGCCGGCACCCCGTCGAAGGGTCTGCTGCAGATCATCGACCCGACCTTCGCGGCCTACCACGTGCCCGGCACCGCCTTCGACCCGTACGACCCGATCGCGAACATCACGGCGGCCTGCAACTACGCGGCCGACCGCTACGGCTCCATCGACAACGTCTTCGGCGCGTACTGAGCCACCCGCTGACGGGCGAGCGTCATCGCCCCGCCGAACAGTCGCTCGAGGACGACGGCCACGCCGTCGTCCTCGTTCGACGTGGTGACCTCGTCCGCCACCGCCTTCAGTTCGGGATGCGCGTTGGCCATGGCGACGCCGTGGGCCGCCCAGTCGAACATGGGGACGTCGTTCGGCATGTCGCCGAAGGCGATCGTCCGCGCCGGGCTCAGCCCCAGGTGCTCGGCGGCCAGCGCCAGCCCGGTCGCCTTGGTCACCCCGCAGGGCTGGAGCTCCACGGTGCCCGGCCCCGACATGGTGACCGTGGCCAGTGACCCGATCACCGACCGGGCCGCCGCCGCCAACGCGTCGTCGGACAGGTCCGGGTGGCGCAGCAGCACCTTGCTGATCGGCCGGTCCCACAGCTCGGCCCGCCGCTCGACCCGCACCGCGGGCAGGGTCGGGTGCGGCATCAGATAGCCGGGCTCGATCAGCGTCAGCCCGTCGACCCCGTCCTGGTCGACCGCGGCGTGCACCTCCCCCACCTCGGCCTCGATCTTGCCGAGCGCCGTCTCCGCCAGTTCCCGGTCCAGCGTGACGGACCACAGCAGCCGGTGCGCGCCGGCGTCGTACACCTGCGCGCCCTGTCCGCACACCGCGAGCCCCGTGCAGCCGAGGTCGTCCAGGAGCGGCCGCACTCTGGGGGCCGGGCGCCCCGTCACCACGAGGTGTCGCGCGCCGGCCCGCTCCGCCCGCGCGAGCGCGGCGAGGGACCGGTCGGAGAGGGTGTCGTCGCCGCGCAGCAGCGTCCCGTCCAGGTCGGTGGCGATGAGTGAGTACGCGGTGGGTGCGGCCATGATCAGAGAATACGGACAACCCGACGGTCCGATTCACCGTGCCCGTTTGCGCTCGCTTTCGGTGCGGTTCCCTTCTCTCGACTTCTCTCGACGCCGGGTAAGGACCGGTTCAGGTCTCTTTCACCGTTTGGCAAGAACATGGTCCGCTATCTACCGTCCGCCCGGTCCGGGGCGGTACCTTCCAAGGGTCCAGGGGGGACTTGATCGGGGGGTCAGGTGAGCAGTGGACGCATGCGTGTGCTGAGGCCCGGGGAGCTCGGCGAGGGGGAGCGGGAGCGCTGGCGGGAACTGCGCGCCGCGACGGACGCACCGCGCAACCCGTTCATGGAACCGGAGTTCAGCGTCGCCGTGGCCCGGGTGCGCCCGCGGGCCCGGGTCGCCGTGCTGTACGAGGGCGCTCAGCCGGTGGGTTTCCTGCCGTACGAGCGGGGTGCGCTGGGGCAGGGCCGGGCGATCGGGCTCGGGGTGTCGGACTGCCAGGGCGCGGTCCTGGGCCCCGGTGTCGCCCTGGAGACGGACGAACTGCTGCGGGGCTGCTCGGTGTCGAGCTTCGCCTTCGACAACCTGGAGGCGGGCCAGCGGCTGTTCGTGCCGTACGCGGCCGAGGAGCACGCCACCTACGTCATCGACGTGGAGAAGGGCTACGAGGCGTACGAGTCGGTGCTGCGCACCCAGTCGCCGAAGTTCCTGAAGACCACGCTGGCCAAGGAGCGCAGGCTGGGCCGCCAGGCCGGGACCGTGCGGTTCGTCTTCGACGAGCGCGACCCGGCCGCGCTGCGCGCGCTGGTGGAGTGGAAGTCGGCGCAGTACCGCAGGACCGGGCGGCGCGACCGGTTCGCACAGGAGTGGATCGCCCGGCTCGTGGGCCGGCTCGCCGAGACCCGCGCCGCCCAGTGCACGGGCACGCTGTCGGTCCTGTACGCCGGGGACCGCCCCGTCGCCGCGCACTTCGGGCTGCGCTCGGCGTCCGTCCTGGCCTGCTGGTTCCCGGCGTACGACCCGGATTTCGCGAAGTACTCGCCGGGTCTGGTGCTGCATCTGCGGATGGCCGAGGCGGCGGCGGCCGAGGGCATCGGCCTGCTCGACATGGGGCGCGGTCCGGCCGAGTACAAGGACTCGCTGAAGACCGGCGAACTCGCCGTCTACGAGGGGGCGGTGACCCGCCCGGGCGTGGGCGCCGCGCTGCACCGGCTGAGCCGCGAGCCCGCGCGCCGCGCGCACGGCTTCGTCCGTACCCGTCCGCGCCTGGCGGCGCTGGCGGCGCGGACCCTGAAGGGCGCGGCACGGCTGCGCCGGTCGTGAGAAGGGGGAGGACGGGTGTCCCGAAGAGCGCGTACGCAGGAGGAGATACGGCGGTTCCTGGCCATCGGAGCGGTGCAGGTCGCCGAGATCGACCTGGACGGTGACGAGGCCGCACCGAGACCCGGCCCGGGCAGCCCACCGGTCACCCACGGTGAGGTGTTCCTGCTGGTCAGACGGGCGGGCCGCCCGGTGGGGACGCTACTGACCCGGGTACCGGAGGGCGCGGACCCGCGGGCGGTGCTGACGGAGGCCGCCTCCGCGGTGGCGGCGGAGGACGTGGAGGTGACGGAGTGCGGGGAGCCGCCGTACGCCTCGGTCGTCGTGGCCACCAGGGAGCGTGCCGGACAGCTCGCGCGGGCGCTGGACTCGCTGCTCGCGCAGGAGCACCCGCGGTTCGAGGTGGTCGTCGTCGACAACGCGCCCGTGACCGACGAGACCCGTGAGCTGGTGGAACGCAAGTACGGCGAGCGGGTGCGGTACGTGTGCGAGCCGGTACCCGGACTCGCCGTCGCGCACAACAGGGGGCTGGCGGTGGCGCGGGGCGAGGTGATCGCGTTCACCGACGACGACGTGGTCGCCGATCCCCGCTGGCTCACCGAACTGACCGCCCCCTTCGCCGCCGACCCCCGGCTCGGCTGCGCCACCGGCCTGATCCTGCCCGCCCGGCTGCGCACCCCGGCCCAGGTCCTGCTGGAGAGCCACGGCGGCTTCGCGAAGGGCTTCACGCCGACGACGTACGACCCCGGTGACCCGCCCCGCGACGAGCCGCTGTTCCCCTTCACCGCGGGCCGCTTCGGCTCCGGCGCGAACATGGCCTTCCGTACGGAGGTGCTGCGTGCCGTCGGCGGCTTCGACCCGGCCACCGGTGCCGGGACACCCGCGCGGGGCGGCGACGACCTGTACGGCTTCGTCCGCGTCCTCGTCCAGGGGCACCGGCTGCGCTACACGCCGTACGCGCTGGTGTGGCACCACCACCGGGAGACCTGGGCCGACCTGGAGACCCAGGCGTACGGCTACGGCGCCGGCCTCACCGCCTACCTCACCGCGATCCTGGTCGACCGGCCCGCGCTGCTGCCGGCGTTCCTCGCCCGGCTGCCACGCGGTCTCGCGCACGCCCGCGCGCTGACCGAGGTGCGCGACACGGACGGCGGTGGTGCGCCGGGGGCGCACGACACCCGCACGCACCCCTGGCCACGCCGACTGTCCCGGCTGCAGCGCAGGGGAATGCTGTACGGGCCGCTCGGATATCTGCGGGCTCGGCGGGCACCGGGGAGGGGGAGGGGATGACCGCGGCCATACCCGTCTTCCTCTACCACGCCGTGATGGACGATCCGCCGGACTGGATCGCCGAGTTCACCGTCACGCCCAAGGAGTTCGCGGCCCACCTCGACGCCGTCGTGGACAGCGGCCGCACACCCGTCACCATCAGCACCCTCGCCGAGCACCTCGCCGGACGGGCCCCCTTGCCGCCCCGGCCGGTGCTGCTCACCTTCGACGACGGCTTCGCCGACCTGCCCGGCCCCACCGCCGACGCCCTGGCCGGGCGCGCGCTGCCCGCGACCGCGTACCTCACCACGGGCGCCATCGCCCCGGGCGGCAGCAGTCTGCTGCCGCCCGCCCCGATGATGACCCTGGACCGGGCGGTGGAGCTGGAACGTTCCGGCATGGAGATCGGCAGCCACACGGTCACCCACGCCCAGCTCGACACCCTGACCACCAGGCAGCTGCGCGCCGAACTGCTGGACTCCAAGGCCGTGCTGGAGGACGCTCTCGGCCACCCCGTCCCCCACCTCGCCTATCCGCACGGCTACAACAGCCCCCGGGTGCGCGCCATGGCCGCCCGCGCCGGCTACCGGACGGCGACCGCCGTGCGGCACGCGCTCAGTTCGGAGCGGGACGAGCGCTACCGCATCGCCCGTCTGATCGTCCGGCGCGGCCACACCGTCACCGATGTCGAGGCCTGGCTGGCGGGCGACGGCGCGCGGATCGCCCCGTACCGGGACGGACCGAAGACCGTCGGCTGGCGGTGGTACCGCCGGGCCCGCACCGTCCTGCGCGGCCGGCCCGCGTTCGCCGGCTGAGGAGGGGCGAGCGGACGTGACGGCGGGACGGGTCGCGCGGGAGGTATCGGACAGCCGTCGCTTCGCAGACGAGTCCGACGTTTTTGGTGTGAAAAGCAGAGGTAATTCCTATACTCGTTGCGGGGGAGGGGAGTCTCGGCGTGCAACAACATGTGCCCGTACCGACCACTGAGAGCAGCGCGCCGCCCAGCCCCGAGCCGGCCACCGGCCCGACGGAGCCGGGAGGGAACTCCGGCGGTGGCCGCAGATCCTGGCCGGTCCCGAGCGGTCCGCCCGACGCCGGGCTGCTGACGCTGCTGCTCGCCACCGGACTGTGGTTCCACGCGCTGCCCCGCATCGGCTTCCGGGAGATGGGCGACTACGGCCTGCTGGACCGCCTCCCGGTCACCTACTACCTGTCGCTGCTGGTCCTCACCGCCGGCTTCGTCATCGGCCTGCGGCGCGCGGGCACCGCGCCCTGGTGGCCGGCCGCGCACTGCGCCGCGCTGCTGTTCGCGCTCAAGGCGCCACCGGCGATGCTGTACGACGCCGTGCGCTACCCGTGGGCCTCCAAGCACGACGCCGTCGTCGACACCCTGCTCGCCAACGGTGAACTGCGGCCCGGCGCGGCACTGTCGGGCAACATGTCCGCGTACGACCAGTGGCCGGGCTTCTTCACGCTCGACGCCGGGCTGGTGCGTGCCTTCGGCGTGGAGAGCGCCGCCGCGTACGCCAACTGGGCGCCGATCGTCTTCGGCCTGCTGATGATGCCGGTGCTCGTCCTGATCTACCGCACCTTCTGCCAGGACTGGCGGCTGGTGTGGACCGCCGTGTGGATCTTCCAGCTCGCCAACTGGGTGGGCCAGGACTACTTCGCCCCGCAAGGGCTCGCCTACCTGCTGCACCTGGCGGTCATCGCGGTGGTGCTGCGGCACTTCGTACGCCCCGGCTCCGCCGGGCGGCTGCGCGACCGCACCTTCCTCGACCCGGCCGCCGCCGGCGTGCCGGCGCCCACGGGTACCCGGCAGCGCGCGGTCTGCGTGGTGATCCTCGCCCCGCTGATCGCCGCGATCAACGCCACGCACCAGCTCACCCCGGTGATGCTCTGCATCTGCCTGTTCGCGCTCGGCCTCACGCGCCGCTACCGCAATCACGGGCTGCTGGCCGTCGCCGTGCTGCTGATGCTCACCTGGGACCTGACCATGGGGCGGCCGCTGTTCGTCGAGACGCTGTCCACCCTCAGGGAGTCGATCGGCGAGCTGACGCAGAACTCCCGCGCGGGGTACGCGGGTGAGCTCACCGGGCCCGGCCCCGAACTCGCCGGGACCGCCAACGTGCTGATGGTGCTCGCGGTCGCCGCGCTCGCCGGGGCCGCCCTCGTGCTGCGACGCCGGCTGGTCCGCAGCGCGCTGCCGCTGCTGCTGGTCTCCGCCGCCCCGGTCCCGCTCTTCGCCGTCAACGACTACGGCGGCGAGATGCTGTTCCGCGTCTATCTGTTCGGCCTGCCGGGCGCGGCGTTCTTCGCCGCCGCCGCGCTCGTGCCCGCCGCGGGCACCCGGACCGGCCGGGCGAAGGCGCTGCGGCGCGGAGCCGCGGCCGTCGCCCTGCCGGCAGTCCTGCTGGTGCTCCTGGCCGGCTTCCTGCCGTCGTACTACGGCAAGGAGAAGATGTACTACACACCACCGGAGGAGACCGCACTGGTCACCCGGGCCCTCGACAACGCCCCCGACGGCTCGCTGATCCTCTCCACCAGCGGTTCCTTCCCGCAGGCGCTGCACCGGTACGACCGCCTGGAGCACTGGTTCTTCGCCGAGCAGGAACTGCCCGAGAACGAGCGGATGCTGAAGGACCCGGCCCGCTACCTCGCCGACGGGATCCCGCCGGGCACCCGGACGTACGTCGTCCTCACCCGCACCCAGGACATCTACACCGCCGGCGAGGGCCTGCTGCCGGCCGGCGGCTTCGAGACGCTGCGCACGAAGCTCTCCGCCTCACCTCTCTTCCGGACCGTCGAAAGCCATGCGTACGGGGTCGTGCTGGAGTACCGTCCGGCCGCCCGAGGAACGACCACAAGGTGATCGAAGTGACGTCGAAGGCCATCCCATGAGCAGCACCGACTCCTCGCACTCCACCGGCTCCGCGGGTCCCTCCGGAACCGGTGCGGCCCGTGGCCTCAGAATCCCGCGGGTGACCGAGACGCGCGTCAGAGTCCTCATAGGCGCCTCGGGCTGGCTCGCGCTGGCCGCCACCGCCGTCCCCGGCCCCTCGCCGCTGCGCTGGATCCCGGTGCTGGTGTTCACCCTGTTCGGTCCGGGCTGGGCGGCGCTGTATCCGCAGCCGGGCGTGCCGGCCACCGGCGCCAGGCTGGAGGCCGTCGCGCTCGCCGCGCCGATCAGTCTGTCGCTCGGTGTGCTCACCGCCACCTCGCTGTTCCTGGTGGAGGGGTTCTCGGCGACCTCCTTCCTCGTCTCGCTCGCCGTCTTCACCACGGTCGTCGCGGCCATGCCGGGGCTGCCGCTGCCCGCAGCCCGGCGCGGCGCGGTGGAGCGCGTCAGGCACAGGCCCGCGGACGGTGGTGGCACATGACGGGGCCGCACCGGCTGCGCGAGCCACGCAAGCGGTCCGGGTGGCGCGGGCTGAGGGAGGCGGTGCGCGCGAGGCGCGGTCACACGGCGGTCGTCCTGGTGACGGTCGCCGCACTGCTGACCGGGCTCGGATTCTGGGCGGGCCGTCCCGACGACATGGACCCCTCCGGTCAGGGCCTGCCCGGCAACGCGGCCTCCGGCGAGCCGCCCACCGGCGCCTGCGCCCCCACCGACACACTGGTTCCGCCCTGCGGCGCCTGGTGGGGGGCGTATGTGCCGTACGCGGCGAACGGCTCGCTCAAGGACGCCGTGCTCGGTTTCGAGGAGCGGATCGGCCGCAGGCTCGACCTCGTCTACAACTACCACGACATGTCGGGCACCGAGCTCGACGGGCAGTTGCTCACCCCCGACGAGCAGGAACTCGGCAGGGACCGGCTGCTCATGCTGGCCTGGGAGTCCACCGTCTGGACCGAGCCGCACCACGAGAACTGGACGGAGACCCAGCTCGGCTGGAAGAACATCGCCTTGGGGAAGTACGACGAGGAGATCATCGACCCGCAGATCCGGCGCCTCAAGGCCTACGGCAAACGCGTCTTCTTCTCCTTCGACCAGGAGACCGACGCCCGCATCAAGGAGGGCGCCGGCACCCCGGCGGAGTTCGTCGCGGCGTACCGCCATCTCCACGACCGGTTCCGTGAACTGGGCGCCGACAACGTCGTGTGGGTGTGGACCGTCTCCGGTTACCTCGGCAGCGCGAAGGAGATGAAGGCCCTCTACCCCGGGGACGAGTACGTCGACTGGATCGCGATGGACCAGTACAACTACTACGGCTGCCACGACACCACCGACTGGAAGGACTTCCTGCGCAGCCAGCGGCCCAGCTACGAATGGCTGCGCGCGAACGTCACCGATGACAAGCCTGTGATGCTCGCGGAGTTCGCCACCGCGCCCGACGCCGACGACCCGGGGCGCCAGCGCGACTGGTACACCGGGATCCCCGGCGCCGTGAAGAAGCTTCCGGAGGTGAAGGCCCTGGTGCACTGGAACCGGCCGACCTCGGAGAAGCCCGAGTGCGATCTGACCGTCAACGCCGGTCCGGGGCTGGAGGGCTATCGGGAAGCGGGGCGGAACGGGTACTTCCAGCAGCCTGTGCCGCCCCGTTGAGCGGTGCCCGGCCGGTCCGCCCGGCCGCTCAGTGGCCGGGCGGGCCGTTCCGTCCGTCGCGGAGCGCGAGCCGTGCCGCCGGTACCGCGCGGCTGAGCAGCAGCAGCCCCAGGAGCGCGACCAGCAGGGGCGGCGCGACCGGTGCGAGTGCCTCCCGGAACACCCAGCCGGCCACCCCGGCGAGATACAGCACGCCCCAGCGGACCGGCCACGTCAGCCGCCCGCCCGCGCGTGCGAGCAGCAGCCACAGCGGTACGAGGCACAGCAGCTGGAACACCAAGGGGGCCCACCGCAGCACGGCACCGGGTCCGTCGAGTCCCACCGCCTCCGCGAGGGAGCGGGCCGCGTCGGTGTACAGCGCCCCGTCCACCGGCTCGGGCCGCCACCCGAGGGCGACGGGCGCGGTGTGCAGGGCGAGCAGGGCGGAACTCAGCGCGAGACCGGAGAGCCAGGGGACCGGCCGTCCGAACAAGGTCACCGAGGCGACGAAGACGAGGAGCAGTACTCCTCCCGCGGCCGACGCGGACAGCGGGAGGTCTTCCGGTACCTGACGCCCCGTGGGCTCGCCCGCGCCGTCGGACCAGGGAAGCCCGCGCATCGAGAACCAGAAGACGAGGGTCGCGAGCGCGAGCAGGCTCCAGAGGGTTCCCGCGATCCGGCGGCCGGGGTCGGTACCGGACGCCGACGACCCGACGGAGTCCGGCGGCCCGGCGGGGACCGGCGGCCCGACGGAGTCCGACGGCCCGACGGAGTCCAAATACCCGGCGCGGTCCGGCGGCCCAGCGGAGTCCGGCGGCCCGACGGAGTCCGACGGCCCGACGGAGTCCGACGGCCCGACGGAGTCCAAATACCCGGCGCGGTCCGGCGGCCCAGCGGGGCTCGACAGCCCGGCAGAGCCCAGCGGGCCAGCGGAGTCCGGCCGCCCGACGAAGTCCGACGGCCCAGCGGGGCTCGACAGCCCCGAGGGATTCGACAGCCCGGCAGGACTCGGATGTCCGGCCCGCGGCGGGGCGCTGGGGGTCGCCTCGGTGGCCCAGGGCGTGCCGCTCGCCTCCGCCGGTACCCGCCTCTCCCACGAGGACACGGCCGGGTGCGCACGGTTCTCCCCGTCCTCCACCGGGCCCCCGCCCCGGTCCGGCTCCCCCGACGTCTCCTCCCGGACACCGGTCTCCTCGGGAGGCGACCGGTCCTCACCGCCGGCGTCGTCCCCCCGCTCGCCCGGGGCCGGCGGCCGCACGATGAACGCCACCGTGTCCGCCTGGAGGGCCTCCCGTTCGTAGCCGGGGCGGCCGATGAACAGCGTGACGGTCTCCTCGTCGTCCTCGTCGTCCTCCGGGTCCTTGTGCTCGTACGCCGCCCGGCGCGCCCAGTTCGTGCTGTACCCGGCGGTGGCGTTGAGCCGGGCCCAGCGCGTGCCGTAGTCGGGAACGGCGGCGGACCGCTCCACGGGCCCGCCGGTCTTCTCGCGCAGCGCCGCGCGCAGCCCGAACACCGAGACGGCCGCGATCAGCGTCATGCTGATCAGCACCGCCCATCCGGCCCCCGCGATCCCCGCCGGGGTGAACAGCACGGTCGCGCTGCCCAGCACCAGCGTGCACATCGCACCCTGGAGCGCGGCGAGCACACCGGTGCGCCCCTGCACCCGCAGCACCCCGATGTACAGCTCCACGACCACGCGGGGCAGCGCGCCGAGCGCGAGCAGCCGCAGCACGGTCGAGCCGTGCTCGGCGTAGTCCGCGTCGAACGGCGTGAGGATCTGGGGCGCGAAGACGACCAGCACCGCGACCACCGGCACCAGCAGCAGCGTCATCCTGCGCAGCGCCCCGCGCACGCCGTCGGCGAGCTGACGCGGATCGTGCGAGGCGTGGGCGGTGAGCGACGAGGCCATGTTGATGGCCATGAACTCCATCGTGCCGCCGACGGTGTACGCCACGTAGAAGTAGCCGTTCTCCGCCGCGCTGAAGCGGACCGCGACCATCACGGGCAGCAGATTGATCATGGCGAGGCTGAACAGCGCGCCGAGCGAGTCGCCGGCCAGGAAGCGACCCATGGAGCGCAGGCCGGGCGGTTCCACGTCGTGGTCGGCGGCGGCCTGGCGCGGAATGAGCCGGCGGAAGATCAGCCAGCCGAGCGGCAGGGTGGAGAACGCGATGGCCACGGCCCAGGACACGAAGATGCCCAGCACGGGCAGTGTGCTCGCGAAGACGGCCAGCAGGGCCAGCTTCCCGACGGAGAACACCGCGTTCCCGGCCGGTACCCACTCGGCCTTGCGCAGCCCCGTGAGCACGCCGTCCTGGAGGGTGAGCAGCGCCCACGCCACGCACGCCGCGACGAACAGCGCCCCGGCCATCGGGGTGCCGAGGGGTGCGTAGGAGGGGCCCCACTGGTCGAGCGTGAGCAGGAAGACGCCCGCGGCCAGGGTGACGACCACCGAACTCGCCAGGTACACGCCCCACACCAGGCGTCCGGTCTCGCGGCCGGCCCGCGGTACGAAGCGGACCACGGCGCCGATCATCGTGGTCGCGGTGATGCTGGCGAGCAGCCGCATCGCGGCGATCGCGGCGGAGCCCTGGCCGACGGCCTCCTCGGAGTAGTAGCGGGCGGCCACGAGCCAGAACCCCAGGCCGAGGACGGCGGACACACCCGTGCTGAGCATCAGGAAGTAGGCGTTCTTGAACAGGGAGTCGGAGCCGGACGGGCTCCCGGCGGGCCGGGGCCCGCCGTCGGCGCGCGCCGCGGCGGGCTCGTGCACCCGGGTGTCAGTCACGGGCCGGCTCCGGCCCGTCGGCCGGTGTCCCCGGCCGCGTCAGGTCCTCCGGCGGTTCGGCCGGCCGGACACCGGACCGCTCCAGCACGTCGACGGCCTCCCTCGCCCGCAGCGGGTCCACCGGCAGCGCGTGCCGCGCGAACCAGCGGGCCGCCTCCGGCGCGGGCGACGGGTCCGTGAAGGCCTTCCCCGCGTAGTCGTCGAGGGGCGGGTCGTAGAGATAGCCGACGACGATCCCGCGCCGGGCCAGTGCCGCGATCGCCGCGTCCCGGTCCGCCACCAGCAGCGGCACCCGGAACAGCGGCTGCGCCCGGCTCCCCTCCCCCGGCCGGGCCCACCGGGTCGACAGCAGCAGTTCGGTGCCGTCCCGGCATGCCTGGAGCACCTCGTCCAGCCGCCCGAGCCTGCGCCGGATCCGCCGCAGCCGCAGCGGTCCTGACCGCAGGCGGTAGGTGTGCATGTCGACGCGGACCCAGGGGTCGTGCGCGGTCAGGTCCGGGGCCGCGCCGACGGCCGCGGCCAGCGCGTCCGGACGCAACGGCATCCTGATCCCGTCGCGCTCCGTCAGCCCCAGCAGCCCCAGCGCCGCCCAGGCGGCCCGTCGCAGCCCCAGCCCCCGTACGGCCGCCTCGGCGTACGGCCGTAGGACGTAGGCGAGTTCGGACGCCGCCCGGGGCGGGGTGAGCAGCTCGTCGCAGGCGGCCCGCACCGCCTCGGCCAGGCTCGGGTCGGCGAGCGCGAGGATGCCGCCCGCCTGGGCGCCGGCATGTTTGGAAAGGCTGAAAACGGAGGCCTCGCCCCAGGTCCCGACCGGCCGCCCGCCGACCTCGCTGCCGATCGCATGCGCCCCGTCCTCGATCAGTGGAATGCCCGACGCGTCGCAGCGCGCACGCAGTTCCGGCGCCGGGTCCGGGTTTCCGTACAGGTTCGTCGTCAGTACGGCGGACAGCGAGCCCCATGTCTCCTCGGGCACGGCGCCGATGTCGATGGACCCGTCGAACGGGTTCAACGGCGCCTGCACCGGCCGCAGCCCCGCCGCCAGCACCACGAAGAAGATGACGTCGTCGTTGACCGGCGACATCAGCACCCTGCCGCCCGGCGGGCACCAGTGGCGCAACGCCACGAACAGCCCGAACCTGCATGACGGCACGTACACACATTCCCGGCCGAGCCGGCCGCGCATGGTCTCTTCCAGCCGTTTCGACTGCGATCCCGAGCGCGCCGAGCGCGGGCCGGCCTCCCCAATGGCCATCCGCCCCCCAGTGTGCCTTCGGAAACGCCCCCTCCCCGAGGCCTTCCGGCACCTGCCCAGAGTCGCCCCGTTCGCACCGCTCCGTCAAGATTGCCTCCCGTTCTGTGGATAACTTCCGGTACGCAAGGGGAAGCGGGGTGCGCCACCACGTCGGCTCTGCCCAAGACCGGCGTCCCACCCGTAACGTGTGGCACGGCCACGGACACGTGGAGCACCTGCGCACACGAAAGCGAGGCAGCACCCGATGCCCCCCTTCGATGTCCCCGAGGGCGATCCCTTCGGCCCGCACAACCTGCCGTACGGCGTCTTCTCGCCCCCCGGTTCGTCGGAGCGGACCGTGGGCGTCCGGCTCGGCGACCACGTCCTCGACGCCGGCGCGGCGGCACACGCCCTGGGCTCGCCGTACGCCTCCCTGCTCGCCCGTCCGACCCTCAACCCGCTGCTGGCGGCGGGCCGCACGGCCTGGTCGGACGTGCGGCGGGCGCTCACGGCGTGGGTGACCGTCCCGGCGCACCGGGAGACCGTCGAGCCGCTGTTCCACCCGCTGTCCGAGGTGACCCTGCACCTCCCCTTCGAGGTCGCGGACTACGTCGACTTCTACGCCTCCGAGAACCACGCCCGGAACGTCGGCCAGATCTTCCGCCCCGACGCCGCCGACTCCCTGACCCCCAACTGGAAGCATCTGCCGATCGGCTACCACGGCCGCGCCGGCACGGTCGTGGTGTCCGGCACCGACGTCGTACGCCCCTCGGGTCAGCGCAAGGCGCCCACGGACGCCGCCCCGGTCTTCGGACCGTCCGTCCGGCTGGACATCGAGGCCGAGGTCGGCTTCGTGGTCGGCGTACCGTCCGAGCCGGGCCGGCCGGTGCCGCTCGGCGACTTCCGCGACCACGTCTTCGGGCTCTGCCTTCTCAACGACTGGTCCGCCCGCGACGTCCAGGCCTGGGAGTACGTCCCCCTCGGCCCGTTCCTCGGCAAGTCCTTCAGCACCTCGGTGTCGGCCTGGATCACCCCGCTGGACGCCCTTGACGAGGCCCGCGTCGCGCCGCCGGAGCGCACGCACGAGCTGCTGCCCTACCTGGACGACGCGGCCGAGGAACCCGGCGGCTACGACCTGCGGATCACCGTCACCGTCAACGGTCATGTCGTCTCCGAACCCCCCTTCTCCACCATGTACTGGACGGCCGCCCAGCAGCTCGCCCACATGACCGTCAACGGCGCCTGTCTGCGCACCGGCGACCTGTACGGTTCCGGCACGGTGAGCGGTCCCACCGGGCGGGAACGCGGCTCGCTGCTGGAACTGACCTGGAACGGCCGCGATCCCCTCGAACTCCCCGACGGCAAGCGGACGTTCCTGGAGGACGGTGACGTGGTGACGCTGTCGGCCTGGGCGCCGGGCCCGGACGGCGTCCGCGTGGGCCTCGGCGAGGTCACGGGACGGGTGGTCCCCACGGTCTGACCCGTCCGGCCTTCACCGATCTTCGACGACCCCTGACTCACACCGCCCTTCGCCGTCATACTTGGCGTCGGGCGGTGTGTGCGTTCGCGCCGCGCTCCCCTCGCACTTCCCGCACGCCCCAGCACGACCCGAAGCCGCCCTCTTCCGACAGGATCCGGAGCCCGTGGCATGACCGTCTGCCTGCTCCTGCTGAGCGTTGTCGCCGTGACGGCCGCCGTGCCCGTCCCCCGGGCGCTGACCCGGGCGAAGTGGCCGGAACGGGAACCGGTGGTCGCCCTGTGGGTGTGGCAGTGCCTGGTCGCCACCGTCCTGCTGTGCTGCGTCACGGCGCTCGCCCTGGGTGCCGCCGCCGTCTTCGGCACCGTCCGCGCCCAGCTCTTCGCCCCGGCCCCGCCCGCGGTCACCGCAGCGTACGACCTGTCCGCCGCCTCGCCCTGGACCATCACCCTCACCGTGCTGCTGGCGTCCGGGGCGGCCTGGACGACGGCCATGCTCGGGCGTGAACTGGTCGAGGCCCGCCGCCGGCGCGCCCGGTCCCGGGAGCATCTGCGGGAACGCGCCCCCGACCTGCCCGCCGGACTCCCCGCGGCCCGCGGTCCCCTGCTGGTGCTGGAGGACGAGTACCCCGACGCCTGGTGGATGCCGGGCAGCCCGCCCCAGCTGATCGTCACCACCGGCGCCCTGCAGCGCCTCACCGACCACCAGCTCGACGCCGTCCTCACCCACGAGCGGGGGCACGCCCGCGCCCGCCACGACTGGCTGCTGCACCTCTCCACCGCGCTGGCCACCGGCTTCCCCCGCGTCCCGCTGTTCGCGCACTTCTGCGACCAGACCCACCGCCTGGTCGAACTGTCCGCCGACGACACGGCCTCCCGCCGCTGCGGCCACCTGACCACGGCACTGGCGCTGATCGAGCTCAACCAGCACCGGGGCGTCCTCTCCTGCGCCTCCAGCCACCGCCTCCTCGGCGAACGCGTCGACCGCCTCCTGGAGCCCCCGCCCCGCCTCGGCCGCCGTGACCGCGCCCTGACCACGGCCGCGGCGGCCCTGGTCCCCCTGCTGCCCCTGCTGATCACCTTCGCCCCGGGCCTGCTGAGCACGCTGCCCTGAGCCAGGGGTCACTCCCCCGCCGTCACGGCGGGGCCGGTCCCGTGCCCGAGGCCTGCCCGCGACGACAGCGCGGAGGTCAGCACTGATAGACCAGTTCGGTGCGGTCGAACCGGGGGACGGCCAGGTCCGTGCGCGGAACGACCCAGTACAGCGCCCCGTCGCCCTCTCCGAAGAGGTTGTCCTGCCCGGCCTCCGCCAGGGGTCTCCAGGCGGCTTGCTGCTCTTCCCTGGTGGCGAGGCCGGACTCGTACTCGTCCGGATGCGGGCCTTCCCCGTGCTCGGCCCGCCCCCTCTTCCGCCTCTCCACCCTGTCGACGACCTCGATCTCCACCTCTTCCTGCTGGCAGTGCGCCACTCCGCACAGCTTCAGGTCGCCCCAGCCGTCGAGGTTCAGGGGGGACAAGTGCCCGGCGAGGGAACGGAACTCCTCGATCGCCTCCCGCAGGGCCACGGCCTCGTCGTACATCTCCCTTTCCTCGTCGTCCATGTCCGCCGGGTCGCGGTGGAAGTCGTCCGCGTCCATGTTGCCGTCCATGTCCCAGATGGTCGTGGCCGCGAGCGGCTGACGCTTGATGACGTAGTTCTCGTCGAACGAATCACCCGCGGACGAGGGGTCCCAGGGAACGGTCTCCGTCCCCGGCGGTATGTACAGCGCGTAAGGGAAGGAGGGCGGCCCGTCGGTCCAGTCCAGCATGGTGAGGCCGGACCAGGTCTCCCCGAAGAGCAGCAGCCGGCCCTCCCTGGGCAGCCCGGTGTCCAGATCGTGCTCGGGCAGGGCGCCCAGGTCGATGGAGGCGATGAAGACCTCGTCGCCGTCCCACGTCATACCGACCGGCAGCTCCGGATACCCGCCCAGGTAGCCCACCGCTTCTTTCCCGTAACCCAGTCCGTAGGCGGGCCGCAGATGCTTCAGGATGAGCGCGAGGGAAGCCTCGGAAACTCCCGACTCAAGGGCTGAGGAACGGAATTCGTCGAGATTCGTCATGCCGGACACCCTGGCACGGAGAACTGACAATCCATCGCCGGTGCCTCGGCGTCGCCCCGGGAGCGACCTGGCCGGGCCTCGCCGGTGTCACTCCCAGCCGTCGGGCTCCGGCTCCTCCTGCGGCCAGTCGTCGGAGCCGTCCGCCGGTCCGGATGCCGCGGCGACGCCGTCCCCCGGCCCGGATGCCGCGGCGACGCCGTCCCCCGGCCCGGACAGCCCGGACAGCACCGCCACCACACCCTCCCCGTACGTCGCCAGCTTCTTCTCCCCCACCCCGCTGATCCCGCCCAGCTCGGCCACCGACGTGGGCCACACCGTGGCGATCTCCCGCAGCGTGGCGTCGTGGAAGATGACGTACGCCGGAACCCCCTGCTCCCGCGCCTGCTCGGCACGCCAGGCGCGCAGCGCCTCGAACGCGGGCTGCAGCTCCTCGGGCAGCTCGGCCGCGGCGGCCTTGGCCTTGCGGTCGCCCCGGCCCGAACCCGACCCGCCCGACCGGGAGGTGGCCGGCTTCTTCGGCTCCTTGCGCAGCGGCACCTCCCGCTCCCGCCGCAGCACCGCCCCGCTCGCCTCGGTCAGCACCAGCGTGCCGTACTCCCCCTCGACGGCGAGCAGCCCCTGGGCGAGCAACTGGCGCACCACGCCCCGCCATTCGGCCTCGGTCAGCTCCTCGCCGATGCCGAACACGGAGAGCTGGTCGTGGTCGAACTGGATGACCTTGGCCGTGCGCCGCCCCAGCAGGATGTCGACGATCTGCACCGCGCCGAACTTCTGCCCGCGCTCCCGCTGCAGCCGCACCACCGTGGACAGCACCTTCTGCGCCGCGACGGTCCCGTCCCAGGTCTCCGGCGGGGTGAGGCAGGTGTCGCAGTTGCCGCAGCCCGCCGGGTCGGGGTCCTGGCCGAAGTAGGCGAGGAGCTGGCCGCGCCGGCACCGGACGGTCTCGCACAGGCCGAGCATCGCGTCCAGGTGCTGGCCCGCCCGCCGCCGGAACGCCTCGTCGCCCTCACCGGACTGGATCAGCTTGCGCTGCTGTATGACGTCGTTGAGCCCGTACGCCATCCACGCCGTGGACGGCAGCCCGTCGCGCCCCGCGCGGCCCGTCTCCTGGTAGTAGCCCTCCACGGACTTGGGCAGGTCGAGGTGGGCGACGAAGCGGACGTCCGGCTTGTCGATGCCCATGCCGAACGCGATGGTCGCCACCACGACCAGGCCCTCCTCCCGCAGGAACCGCGCCTGGTGCGCGGCGCGCGTCCCCGCGTCGAGGCCCGCGTGGTACGGCACCGCCTCGACGCCGTTGCGGGAGAGGAACTCGGCGGTCTTCTCCACCGAGTTGCGCGACAGGCAGTAGACGATGCCCGCGTCCCCGGTGTGCTCCCCGCGCAGGAAGCTCAGCAACTGCTTCTTGGGGTCCGCCTTGGGCACGATCCGGTACTGGATGTTGGGCCGGTCGAAGCTCGCCACGAAGTGCCGGGCGTCCGGCATGCCGAGACGCTCGGTGATCTCCCGGTGCGTGGCGTGCGTGGCCGTCGCCGTGAGCGCGATGCGGGGTACGTCCGGCCACCGCTCGCCGAGCAGTGACAGCATGAGGTAGTCCGGCCGGAAGTCGTGCCCCCACTGGGACACGCAGTGCGCCTCGTCGATCGCGAAGACGGAGATCTTGCCGCGCGACAGCAGGTCCTGGGTGCTGTCCAGCCGCAGCCGCTCCGGTGCGAGGTACAGCAGGTCCAGCTCGCCGGCGAGGAACTCCGCCTCGACGACGCGCCGCTCGTCGAAGTCCTGCGTGGAGTTCATGAACCCGGCCCGCACGCCCAGCGCCCGCAGCGCGTCCACCTGGTCCTGCATCAGCGCGATGAGCGGGGAGACGACGACACCCGTACCCGGTCTGACCAGGGCCGGAATCTGGTAGCAGAGCGACTTTCCGCCACCGGTCGGCATGAGCACGACGGCGTCGCCGCCCGTGACCACGTGCTCGATGACCGCTTCCTGCTCACCACGGAAGGCGTCGTATCCGAACACCCGGTGCAGCGTGGCCAACGCCTCGCTCTCCGTCACTGCCATCCCGCCATTACCGCCCGTCACCGTGCCCCCGTAAGCCGTCCCTCGACCACTGCCTCCACGATAGGGGTCCGCACCGACAGCCCCGGAGTTATCCACAGGCCGCTCACCCGACGACTTCGGCCCGGCACCCCCGAAGGGTGCCGGGCCGTCGTCGACGTGCCGGTGAGGGCCGTGTCAGCGCACGAACACTCCCGCGTCCCCCGCCAGCTCCAGGAAGTACTGGGGTGCGACGCCCAGCACCACCGTGACGGCCACGCCGACTCCGATCGCCGTCATCGTCAGCGGTGACGGAACCGCGACGGTCGGGCCCTCGGGGCGCGGCTCGCTGAAGAACATCAGGACGATCACGCGGATGTAGAAGAACGCCGCGATGGCCGACGAGATCACACCGACCACGACCAGCGGGGCCGCTCCGCCCTCCGCCGCCGCCTTGAACACGGCGAACTTCCCGGCGAAACCGGAGGTCAGCGGGATGCCCGCGAAGGCCAGCAGGAACACCGCGAACACCGCCGCCACCAGCGGGGAGCGCCGGCCGAGGCCCGCCCACTTCGACAGGTGCGTCGCCTCGCCGCCGGCGTCCCGGACCAGCGTGACCACCGCGAACGCGCCGATCGTCACGAACGAGTACGCCGCCAGGTAGAAGAGGACGGACGAGATGCCGGACGGCGTGGTCGCGATGACACCCGCGAGGATGAAGCCCGCGTGCGCGATCGACGAGTACGCCAGCAGCCGCTTGATGTCGGTCTGCGTGATCGCCACGATCGCACCGGCCAGCATGGTGACGATGGCGACGGCCCACATGACCGGCCGCCAGTCCCAGCGCAGACCCGGCAGCACGACGTACAGGATCCGCAGCAGCGCGCCGAACGCGGCCACCTTGGTCGCCGCCGCCATGAAACCGGTCACCGGCGTCGGGGCGCCCTGGTACACGTCGGGCGTCCACATGTGGAAGGGGACGGCGCCGACCTTGAACAGCAGGCCCATGACCAGCAGCGCGGCGCCGACCAGCAGCAGCGCGTCGTTGCCCATGGTGTCGGCGAGCGCCGGGGTGACCTCCGGGACGGTGCCGTCGACGACCTGGGCGATCGTGGCGTACGACATCGAGCCCGAGTAGCCGTACAGCAGGGCGATGCCGAACAGCGTGAACGCGGAGGCGAACGCGCCGAGCAGGAAGTACTTGACCGCCGCCTCCTGCGACAACAGCCGCTTGCGACGGGCCAGCGCGCACATCAGGTACAGCGGGAGCGAGAGGACTTCCAGCGCCACGAACAGCGTCAGCAGGTCGTTGGCCGCCGGGAAGACCAGCATGCCGGCGACCGCGAAGAGCAGCAGCGGGAACACCTCGGTGGTGGTGAACCCGGCCTTGACCGCCTTCTTCTCGCTGTCGCTGCCCGGTACGGACGCGGCCTGCGCGGCGAAGGAGTCCACCCGGTTGCCGTGCGCCTCCGGGTCGAGCCGGCGCTCGGCGAAGGTGAACAGGCCGACCAGGGCCGTCAGCAGGATCGTGCCCTGCAGGAACAGGGCCGGCCCGTCGACGGCGATGGCGCCCATCGCCGCGATGCCCGCCTTGGTCGTGCCGTAGCCGTCCGCGGCGAGCGCCACGACCGCGGCGAAGGCGGCGACGAGCGCGACCACGGAGACGAACATCTGTGCGTAGTAGCGGGACTTGCGCGGTACGAACGCCTCGACCAGCACCCCGACGACCGCCGCGCCGACGATGATCAGGGTGGGCGCGAGCTGCCCGTATTCGATCTTCGGCGCGTCGATCTTCGAGATCGGATCGGCCGCCGTTGTCCACAGGCTGTGGACGGCTGTTGCGCTCACTTGGCCGCCTCCACCTCGGGCTGAGGATCCTTCTTCTGTACGTCGGACATGGTGTGCTCCACCGCCGGGTTCACGACGTCCGTGACGGGCTTCGGGTAGACGCCCAGGAAGACCAGCAGCACGACCAGCGGCGCCACCACCGCGATCTCCCGCACCCGCAGGTCGGGCATCGCGGAGACCTCGGGTTTCACCGGACCGGTCATCGTCCGCTGGTACAGGACGAGGGTGTAGAGCGCGGCGAGGACGATGCCGAAGGTGGCGATGATGCCGATCACCGGATAGCGCGTGAACGTGCCGACCAGGACCAGGAACTCACTGACGAAGGGCGCGAGCCCCGGCAGTGAGAGGGTCGCGAGCCCGCCGATCAGGAAGGTTCCGGCGAGCACCGGGGCGACCTTCTGCACACCGCCGAAGTCGGCGATGAGCCGGGAGCCGCGCCGCGAGATCAGGAACCCGGCGATCAGCATCAGCACGGCGGTCGAGATGCCGTGGTTGACCATGTAGAGCGTCGCCCCGGACTGGCCCTGGCTGGTCATCGCGAAGATGCCCATGATGATGAAGCCGAAGTGCGAGATCGACGCGTACGCGATCAGCCGCTTGATGTCGCGCTGGCCGACCGCGAGCAGCGCGCCGTAGATGATGCTGACGACCGCCAGTACGAGGATGGCGGGCGTCGCCCACTTGCTGGCCTCCGGGAACAGCCCGAGGCAGAAGCGGAGCATCGCGAAGGTGCCCACCTTGTCGACGACCGCCGTGATCAGCACGGCCACCGGGGCGGTGGACTCCTGCATGGCGTTGGGCAGCCAGGTGTGCAGCGGCCACAGCGGCGCCTTCACCGCGAAGGCGAAGAAGAAGCCGAGGAACAGCCAGCGCTCGGTGTTCGTCGCCATGTCCAGCGAGCCGTTGGCCCGCGCCTCGGCGATCTCGGTGAGCGAGAAGTTCCCGGCTACCACGTACAGCCCGATCACCGCGGCCAGCATGATCAGACCGCCGGCCAGGTTGTAGAGCAGGAACTTCACCGCCGCGTACGACCGTTGCGTCGCCGCCTTCTCCTCGCCGTGCTCGTGGGCACGGTCCCCGAAGCCGCCGATGAGGAAGTACAGCGGGATGAGCATGGCTTCGAAGAAGATGTAGAAGAGGAAGACGTCGGTGGCCTCGAAGGAGATGATCACCATCGCCTCGACGGCCAGGATCAGGGCGAAGAAGCCCTGCGTCGGCCGCCACCTCTTGCTACCGGTCTCCAGCGGGTCGGCGTCGTGCCAGCCCGCGAGGACGATGAACGGGATCAGCAGCGCGGTCAGCGCGATCAGCGCCACCGCGATGCCGTCCACGCCCAGCTCGTACCGCACGCCGAAGTCCGCGATCCAGGCGTGGGACTCGGTGAGCTGGTAGCGGTCGCCGTCCGGGTCGAACCGCACCAGGACGACGATCGCCAGCACGAGCGTGGCGAGCGAGAACAGCAGGGCCAGCCACTTGGCGGCCGTGCGCTTCGCGGCCGGTACGGCGGCCGTGGCGATCGCCCCGATGGCCGGGAGCGCCGCCGTCGCTGTCAGCAGAGGAAAGGACATCGGTATCAGACCGCCCTCATCAGCAGGGTCGCGGCGACGAGGACCGCCGCGCCGCCGAACATCGAGACCGCGTAGGACCGCGCGAAGCCGTTCTGCAGCCTGCGCATCCGCCCGGACAGGCCGCCCATGGAGGCCGCCGTGCCGTTGACGACCCCGTCGACCAGGGTGTGGTCGACGTACACCAGCGAGCGGGTGAGGTGCTCACCGCCGCGGACCAGGACCACGTGGTTGAAGTCGTCCTGGAGCAGGTCGCGCCGGGCGGCCCGGGTGAGCAGCGACCCGCGCGGGGCGACGGCCGGCACCGGACGGCGCCCGTACTGGGCCCAGGCGACCGCCACACCGATGACCATCACGGCGACCGTGGCGGCGGTCACCGTCATGGCGCTGATCGGCGCGTGACCGTGGTCGTGGCCGGTGATGGGCTCCAGCCAGTGCATGAAGCGGTCGCCGATGCTGAAGAAGGCACCGCCCGCGACCGACCCGACGGCCAGCACGATCATCGGGATCGTCATGATCTTCGGCGACTCGTGCGGGTGCGGCGGTTCGTAGGCACCGCGCGTCTCGGCGGCGGGCTCCACGTCCGGCTGCGCCGGGGACGGCGTCGGGGCGTTGCGCCAGCGCTCCTCGCCGAAGAACGTCATCAGCATCACGCGTGTCATGTAGTACGCGGTGATGGCCGCGCCCAGCAGGGCGCAGGCGCCGAGGATCCAGCCCTCGGTGCCGCCCTTGGCGAACGCGGACTCGATGATCTTGTCCTTGGAGAAGAAGCCGGACAGGCCCGGGAAGCCGATGATGGCGAGGTAGCCGAGGCCGAAGGTGACGAACGTGACCGGCATGTACTTGCGCAGTCCGCCGTAGCGGCGCATGTCGACCTCGTCGTTCATGCCGTGCATCACCGAGCCGGCGCCGAGGAACAGCCCGGCCTTGAAGAAGCCGTGCGTCACCAGGTGCATGATCGCGAAGACGTAGCCGATGGGGCCGAGGCCGGCGGCGAGCACCATGTAGCCGATCTGCGACATGGTCGAGCCGGCCAGCGCCTTCTTGATGTCGTCCTTCGCGCAACCGACGATCGCACCGAACAGCAGCGTGACCGCGCCGACGATGGTGACGACCAGCTGGGCGTCCGGGGCGCCGTTGAAGACGGCCGCGGAGCGGACGATCAGGTACACGCCCGCCGTCACCATGGTCGCGGCGTGGATCAGGGCCGAGACGGGGGTCGGGCCCTCCATCGCGTCCCCGAGCCAGGACTGCAGCGGCACCTGGGCGGACTTGCCGCAGGCGGCGAGCAGCAGCATCAGCGCGATCGCGGTGAGCTTGCCCTCACCGGCCTGCCCGGCGAGGCCGGGCTCCTCCAGGGTGCCGAGCACCGGCCCGAAGGCGAAGGTGCCGAACCACAGGAACATCAGCATGATCGCGATGGACAGGCCCATGTCGCCGACGCGGTTGACCAGGAAGGCCTTCTTCGCCGCCGTCGCCGCGCTGGGCTTGTGCTGCCAGAAGCCGATCAGCAGGTAGGAGGCGAGACCGACGCCCTCCCAGCCGACGTACAGCAGCAGGTAGTTGTCGGCGAGGACGAGGATCAGCATCGCCGCGAGGAACAGGTTCAGATAGCCGAAGAAGCGGCGGCGCCGCTCGTCGTGCTCCATGTACCCGACGGAGTACAGGTGGATCAGCGAGCCGACGCCGGTGATCAGCAGGACGAACGTCATCGACAGCTGGTCGAGCCGGAAGGCGACGTCGGCCTGGAAGCCCTCCACCGGGATCCAGCTGAACAGGTGCTGCGTGACGGTGCGTTCCTCGGCGCCCTTGCCCAGCAGGTCGGTGAACAGCACCATGCCGAGCACGAAGGAGACGGCCGCGAGCAGCGTGCCGATCCAGTGGCCGACGGCGTCCAGCCGGCGTCCGCCGCACAGCAGGACCACCGCTCCGAGCAGGGGCGCCGCCACCAGCAGCGCAATCAGGTTCTCCACGATTCAGCAGCCCCTCACAGCTTCATCAGGCTGGCGTCGTCGACCGAGGCCGAGTGGCGGGAACGGAACAGGGACACGATGATCGCCAGCCCGACCACGACCTCCGCGGCGGCGACGACCATCGTGAAGAACGCGATGATCTGGCCGTCGAGGTTGCCGTGCATCCGGGAGAAGGCGACGAACGCGAGGTTGCAGGCGTTGAGCATGAGCTCGACGCACATGAACACGACGATCGCGTTGCGCCTGATCAGTACGCCGGTGGCGCCGATCGTGAACAGCAGCGCGGCCAGGTACAGGTAGTTCACGGGGTTCACTTCGACGCCTCCTCGGCCCGCTTGAAGGTCGGCGCGTCGATCGCGGTGCGCTCCAGGCGCTCTTCCGCGCGCTGCTCCATCGCCCGCAGGTCGTTGATCGCCTCCTGCGACACGTCACGGATCTGGCCGCGCTCCCGCAGCGTCTTGCTGACGGTGAGCTCCGACGGGGTGCCGTCGGGCAGCAGGCCCGCGATGTCCACGGCGTTGTGCCGGGCGTACACACCGGGCGCCGGCAGCGGCGGCAGGTACTTGCCGTCGCGCACGCGCTGCTCGGCCAGTTCCCGCTGGGTCCGGGCGCGCTCGGTGCGCTCCCGGTGGGTGAGCACCATGGCGCCGACGGCGGCCGTGATGAGCAGGGCGCCGGTGATCTCGAAGGCGAAGACGTACTTGGTGAAGAGGAGGGCCGCCAGGCCCTCCACGTTGCCGC
This sequence comes from Streptomyces sp. NPDC059787, assembly GCF_042732315.1. Lineage (NCBI taxonomy): Bacteria > Bacillati > Actinomycetota > Actinomycetes > Kitasatosporales > Streptomycetaceae > Streptomyces > Streptomyces sp. NPDC059787. The sequence goes on along the minus strand of NZ_JBHWHX010000001.1, from coordinate 153,090 downwards.
CCGCGTTCGCCTCGCCGATGCCGCTGAACTCGCTGAGCGAGGCGTTCCCGATCCCGCCGATCAGCAGGACGCCGAAGCCGAGCCCGCACAGCAGGGCCAGCCAGCGCTGGCCCTTGATGGTCTCCTTCAGGGAGTCCGCCGCGGTGACGCCGACCAGCATCACCACGAACAGGAACAGCATCATGATCGCGCCGGTGTAGACGACGATCTGGACGACGCCCAGGAAGTAGGCGCCGTTGGCCAGGTAGAACACCGCCAGGATGATCATGGTGCCGGCGAGGCAGAGCGCGCTGTGCACGGCCCGCCGCATGAAGACGGTGCACAGGGCGCCGATCACGGCGACCGTGCCGAGGACCCAGAACTGGAAGGCCTCTCCGGTGGAGGTGCCGGCCGAGAGAGTCGCCGCGGCGGCGAGCTGCCCGGTCATCGCCCGATCACCTTCTCCGACGCCGGCTCCTCCGGACCGGAGGTCGAGGCGGCCTCCTGCACGACCTCGCCCTCGGAGTGGACGGCCTGCCGCTCCGTACCGGGCGCGGCCTCGGTCACCAGGCCCCGGTAGTAGTCCTGTTCGTCGGTGCCCGGGTACATGGCGTGCGGGGAGTCGACCATGCCCTCCTCCAGACCGGCGAGCAGCTGCTCCTTGGTGTAGATGAGGTTGGCGCGGCTGGAGTCCGCCAGCTCGAACTCGTTGGTCATCGTCAGCGCGCGCGTGGGGCACGCCTCGATGCACAGCCCGCACAGGATGCAACGGGCGTAGTTGATCTGGTAGACGCGGCCGTACCGCTCGCCGGGCGAGTAGCGCTCCTCCTCGGTGTTGTCCGCGCCCTCGACGTAGATCGCGTCGGCGGGACAGGCCCAGGCGCACAGCTCGCAGCCGACGCACTTCTCCAGGCCGTCCGGATGGCGATTGAGCTGGTGCCGTCCGTGGAAACGCGGAGCGGTGGTCTTCTGCTGCTCCGGGTACTGCTCGGTCAGCCGCTTCTTGAACATGGCCTTGAAGGTCACGCCGAAGCCGGCCACGGGGTTCAGGAAACCGGGCTTGGTCTCCTTGGGCTCCTCAGCCATCGGACGCCTCCTTTCCATCCGTGGATCCGACCGGAGATCCGTCACTCTGAGTATCGGGGGCACCACTGACAATCAGCTCCCGCTCCCGGCGCGAACGGCGTCGCGGCACCGGCGGCGACTCCTGTCCCGGCAGCGGCGGTACGGGGAATCCACCGCCCATGGGGTCGAAGGCGGGCGGGCCCTCGGCGGGCTGCCCGGCCTCCTTTCCCTTGCCGCGGAACAGGTCGGCGACGAAGGACAGCAGCAGGAGGGCGAGGACGGCACCGCCGATGTAGAGGGCGATGTCGGCGAAGTCGTAGTTCTCGTTCCGCAGCGCCCGCACGGTGGCGACGAGCATCAGCCACACCAGGGAGACCGGGATGAGGACCTTCCAGCCGAGCTTCATCAGCTGGTCGTAGCGCACGCGCGGGAGCGTGCCGCGCAGCCACACGAAGCCGAACAGCAGGGAAAGGAGCTTGCCGGTGAACCAGAGCATCGGCCACCAGCCGTGGTTCGCGCCCTCCCAGAAGGTGCTGATCGGCCATGGCGCCCGCCAGCCGCCCAGGAAGAGGGTCACGGCGACGGCCGAGACGGTCACCATGTTGATGTACTCGGCGAGCATGAACATCGCGAACTTGATCGACGAGTACTCGGTGTTGAAGCCGCCGACCAGGTCGCCCTCGGACTCGGGCATGTCGAAGGGGGCGCGGTTGGTCTCGCCGACCATCGTCACGATGTAGATGAGGAAGGAGACCGGCAGCAGCAGGATGTACCAGCGGTCGGTCTGCGTCTCGACGATCGTCGACGTCGACATCGACCCCGAGTACAGGAACACGGAGGCGAACGCGGCGCCCATGGCGATCTCGTACGAGATCATCTGCGCGCAGGAGCGCAGGCCGCCGAGGAGCGGATAGGTGGAGCCGGAGCTCCAGCCCGCCAGGACGATGCCGTAGATGCCGACCGAGGCGACCGCCAGGATGTACAGCATCGCGATCGGCAGGTCGGTGAGCTGCATGGTGGTGCGCTGGCCGAAGATCGAGACCTCGTTGCCGGCCGGTCCGAAGGGGATCACCGCGAACGCCATGAAGGCCGGGACGGCCGCGACGATCGGCGCGAGGACGTACACCGCCTTGTCCGCGCGTTTGACGACGACGTCTTCCTTGAGCATCAGCTTCACGCCGTCGGCGAGCGACTGGAGCATGCCCCAGGGGCCGTGCCGGTTGGGGCCGATGCGCAGCTGCATCCAGGCGACGACCTTGCGCTCCATGACGATGGAGATCAGCACGGTCACCATCAGGAAGGCGAAGCAGAACACCGCCTTGACGACGACCAGCCACCAGGGGTCGGTGCCGAACATCGAGAGGTCTTCAGCGGCGAGGTACGGGCTCATGCCTCCACCTCCTCGGTGGCCTCGTCGGCGAGGGTCGCCGGGCCGATACGGACGAGTGAGCCGGGCAGTGCCCCGGTGCCGGAGGCGACGCCGCCGACGACGGAGTTCAGCGGGAGCCACACCACGCGGTCGGGCATCTCGGTGACGGCCAGGGGCAGCCGGACCGTTCCGGCGGTGCCGGTCACCGCGAGCAGGTCGCCGTCCTTGACGCCGGCCTCGGCGGCCGTGGCGGCCGACACGCGCGCGTGGGCGGCGTGCCGGGTGCCGGCGAGCGCCTCGTCGCCGCGTTGCAGGAGGCCGTGGTCGAGCAGCAGCCGGTGCCCGGCGAGCACGGCCTCCCCGGCGGCCGGCCGGGGCAGCGCGCCCGCGGTCTCCAGCGGGTCGGTGGCCCGGGGGCCGTCCCAGGCGCCGAGCCGGTCGAGCTCCGCGCGGATGGTGCGCAGGTCCGGCAGCCCCAGGTGGACGTCCATGGCGTCGGCCAGCATCTGCAGCACGCGCGCGTCGGTGGGCGCGAGCCGCCGGGTCATCTGGTCGGGCTTGAGCGCCGCCTCGAACATGCGGACCCTGCCCTCCCAGTTGAGGAAGGTGCCGGCCTTCTCCGCGACCGCGGCGACCGGCAGGACGACGTCGGCGAGTTCGGTGACCTCACTGGGCCGCAGCTCCAGCGACACCACGAACCCGGCCTCGGCGAGCGCCGCACGCGCGCGTGCCGGGTCGGGCAGGTCGGCGACCTCCACGCCCGCGACCAGCAGCGCCTGGAGCTCACCGCGTGCCGCCGCCTCGACGATCTGTCCGGTGTCGCGGCCGTAGCGGTGCGGCAGTTCGGCGACGCCCCACGCGGCGGCGATCTCCTCGCGTGCGCGCGGGTCGGTCGACGGGCGGCCGCCGGGCAGCAGCGCCGGCAGCGCGCCCGCCTCCACGGCGCCCCGCTCACCGGCCCGGCGCGGGATCCACACCAGCCGGGCGCCGGTGGCGTCGGCGAACCGGACGGCCGCGGTCAGGCCGCCCCGTACGGCCGCCAGCCGCTCGCCGACGACGACGACCGCGCCCTCGCCCCGCAGCGCCTCGGCTGCCCGGGCCCCGTCGCCCTGCAGGCCGACGCCGCCGGCCAGGGCGTCCAGCCACTCGGTCTCGGTGCCGGGAGCCGCCGGCAGCAGCGTGCCGCCGGCCTTCTCCAGCCCGCGCGTGGCGTGCGTGGCCAGGGCGAACGTCTTCTGTCCGTGCTTGCGCCAGGCCTTGCGCAGCCGCAGGAAGACGCCGGGCGCCTCCTCCTCGGACTCGAACCCGACCAGCAGGACCGCGGGGGCCTTCTCCAGGTGCGTGTACGTGACGCCCGCGCCTCCCCCAGACTCCGTCTGGGAGGTGCCCCCAAGGTCACGGCCGCGGCCCGCCACCCGCGCGGCGAGGAAGTCGGCCTCCTCGGCGCTGTGCACGCGCGCGCGGAAGTCGATGTCGTTGGTGGCGAGCGCCACCCGCGCGAACTTGCTGTACGCGTAGGCGTCCTCGACGGTGAGCCGGCCGCCGGTCAGGACACCGGTGCGACCGCGCGAGGCCAGCAGACCCTGCGCCGCGATCCGCAGCGCGTCCGGCCAGGACGCCGGCTCCAGCTCACCCTCCGGGTTGCGCACCAGCGGCGTGTCGAGACGGTCCCGCAGCTGCGCGTACCGGAACGCGAAGCGCCCCTTGTCGCACATCCACTCCTCGTTGACCTCGAGGTCGTACGCGGCGAGCCGCCGCATGACCTTGCCGCGCCGGTGGTCGGTGCGGGTGGCGCAGCCGCCGGAGCAGTGCTCGCACACCGACGGCGACGAGATCAGGTCGAAGGGGCGGGAGCGGAACCGGTACGCCGCCGAGGTGAGCGCGCCGACCGGGCAGATCTGGATGGTGTTGCCGGAGAAGTACGACTCGAAGGGGTCGCCCTCGCCGGTGCCGACCTGCTGGAGCGCGCCCCGCTCGATCAGTTCGATCATCGGGTCGCCGGCGACCTGATTGGAGAACCGGGTGCAGCGGGCGCACAGCACGCACCGCTCGCGGTCGAGCAGCACCTGTGTGGAGATCGGGACGGGCTTCTCGTAGGTGCGCTTCCTGCCCTCGAAGCGGGACTCGGCGTTGCCGTGCGACATGGCCTGGTTCTGCAGCGGGCACTCGCCGCCCTTGTCGCAGACCGGGCAGTCCAGCGGGTGGTTGATGAGCAGCAGCTCCATCACACCCTTCTGGGCCTTCTCCGCGACCGGCGAGGAGAGCTGGGTCTTCACCACCATCCCGTCGGTGCAGGTGATGGTGCAGGACGCCATGGGCTTGCGCTGGCCCTCGACCTCGACGATGCACTGGCGGCAGGCGCCGGCCGGGTCGAGGAGCGGGTGGTCGCAGAACCGGGGGATCTCGATGCCGAGCTGCTCGGCGGCCCGGATGACCAGGGTGCCCTTGGGCACGCTGATCTCGGCGCCGTCGATGGTCAGCGTCACGAGGTCCTCGGGCGGGACCGCGGCTTCTCCTCCGCCGGAGGAGCGCCGGCCCGCGGCAGAGCCGCTGTCGGATTGCTGTACGGTCATGCGTTCACCTCCGTACGGTGGTCGGCCCAGGCCGTCGACCTGGCCGGGTCGAAGGGGCAGCCCCGGCCCGTGATGTGCTGCTCGTACTCCTCGCGGAAGTACTTCAGCGAGGAGAAGATCGGCGAGGCGGCGCCGTCGCCGAGGGCGCAGAAGGACTTGCCGTTGATGTTGTCGGCGATGTCGTTCAGCTTGTCGAGGTCGGCCGTCCGTCCCTTGCCGGCCTCGATGTCCCGCATCAGCTGGACCAGCCAGTACGTGCCCTCGCGGCAGGGCGTGCACTTGCCGCAGGACTCGTGGGCGTAGAACTCGGTCCAGCGGGTGACGGCGCGGACGACGCAGGTCGTCTCGTCGAAGCACTGCAGGGCCTTCGTGCCGAGCATGGAACCCGCGGCGCCCACTCCCTCGTAGTCGAGGGGGACGTCGAGGTGCTCGTCGGTGAACATCGGCGTCGAGGAGCCGCCCGGCGTCCAGAACTTCAGCCGGTGCCCCGGGCGCATCCCGCCGCTCATCTCCAGCAGCTGGCGCAGTGTGATGCCGAGGGGCGCCTCGTACTGTCCGGGGTTGGCGACGTGGCCGCTGAGGGAATAGAGCGTGAAGCCGGGGGACTTCTCGCTGCCCATCGAGCGGAACCATTCCTTGCCCCGGTTCATGATGGCGGGAACCGACGCGATCGACTCGACGTTGTTCACCACGGTCGGGCACGCGTAGAGGCCCGCGACGGCAGGGAAGGGGGGACGGAGCCGCGGTTGACCCCGGCGGCCTTCGAGCGAGTCGAGCAGTGCGGTCTCCTCACCGCAGATGTACGCGCCGGCGCCCGCGTGCACGGTGAGTTCGAGGTCGAGTCCGCTGCCCAGGATGTTCTCGCCGAGGAGGCCGGCCGCGTAGGCCTCGCGCACGGCCTCGTGCAACCGCCGCAGCACCGGGACGACTTCACCACGCAGATAGATGAAGGCGTGGGACGACCTGATGGCGTAACAGGCGATGACGATGCCCTCGATGAGGCTGTGCGGGTTCGCGAAGAGGAGCGGAATGTCCTTGCACGTTCCGGGCTCCGACTCGTCGGCGTTGACCACCAGATAGTGGGGTTTTCCGTCCCCCTGGGGAATGAACTGCCATTTCATCCCCGTCGGGAAGCCGGCGCCGCCGCGCCCGCGCAGACCGGACTCCTTGACGTACGCGATGACGTCGTCCGGTGACATGGCGAGCGCCTTGCGGAGCCCCTCGTACCCCTCGTGCCTCTTGTAGACGTCCAGCGTCCAGGACTCGTCCTCGTCCCAGAAGGCCGACAGCACGGGTGCGAGCAGCTTCTCCGGGCTCATGTCCTTGAGTTCGGGTGCCAAGGTCATCACTCCCCCTCCTCGGCGGTGGGCCCGGCAGGGTGCGCCGGGTCGGAGGCCGACGTGTCCTGCGGCGCGTCGTGCGAGCTGAGGTGCTCAGTGGGCGACGGCTCGTGCGGCGGGGTGTCCCGGGGTGCCTCACCGCGCGGGTGCACCACGCGCGCGGGGGCGGCCTCCCCCTTGGCCAGCTTCAGGCCGATCAGGGAGGCGGGTCCCGCGCTGCCGGTGGCCTCGACGGCTCCCTCGCGCGTGTCGGGGAAGCCGGCCAGGATGCGGGCGGTCTCCTTGAAGGTGCACAGGGGCGCCCCGCGCGTGGGCTCGACCGGGCGGCCGGCGCGCAGGTCGTCGACCATGCGCTTGGCGCTCTCGGGGGTCTGGTTGTCGAAGAACTCCCAGTTCACCATCACCACGGGCGCGAAGTCGCAGGCCGCGTTGCACTCGATGTGCTCCAGGGTGACCTTGCCGTCGTCGGTGGTCCCGCCGTTGCCGACGCCCAGGTGCTCCTGGAGCTCCTCGAAGATCGCGTCGCCGCCCATGACGGCGCACAGGGTGTTGGTGCACACCCCGACCTGGTAGTCACCGCTCGGCCGGCGCCGGTACATGGTGTAGAAGGTGGCGACCGCGGTCACCTCGGCCGTGGTCAGGTCCAGCATGTCCGCGCAGAACCGCATCCCGGTGCGCGTGACGTGGCCCTCCTCGGACTGCACGAGGTGCAGCAGCGGCAGGAGGGCGGACCGGGAGTCCGGGTAGCGGGCGATGACCTCGCGCGCGTCGGTCTCCAGCCGGGCCCGGACGTCGTCCGGGTAGGCGGGTGCGGGCAGTTCGGGCATGCCCAGGCTGACGCCCCGCTCGGACCGCTCCGAAGAAGAGGTGGTCACCGGTCGACGCCTCCCATCACGGGGTCGATGGACGCGACGGCGACGATGACGTCGGCGACCTGGCCGCCCTCGCACATCGCCGCCATGGCCTGCAGGTTGGTGAAGGACGGGTCCCGGAAGTGGACCCGGTAGGGGCGGGTGCCGCCGTCGGAGACGACATGCGCCCCGAGTTCGCCCTTGGGCGACTCGACCGCCGCGTACGCCTGTCCCGGCGGGACGCGGAAGCCCTCGGTGACCAGCTTGAAGTGGTGGATCAGGGCCTCCATGGAGGTGCCCATGATCTTCTTGATGTGGTCGAGGGAGTTGCCCAGTCCGTCCGGTCCCAGGGCGAGCTGGGCGGGCCAGGCGATCTTCTTGTCGGCGACCATGACCGGTCCGGGCTGGAGCCGGTCCAGGCACTGCTCGACGATGCGCAGCGACTGGCGCATCTCCTCCAGCCGGATCAGGAAGCGGCCGTAGGAGTCGCAGGTGTCGGCGGTCGGGATCTCGAAGTCGTAGGTCTCGTATCCGCAGTACGGCTGTGCCTTGCGCAGGTCGTGCGGCAGGCCGGTGGAGCGCAGGATCGGGCCGGTGGCGCCGAGGGCCATGCAGCCGGCCAGGTCGAGGTAGCCGACGTCCTGCATACGGGCCTTGAAGATGGGGTTCCCGGTGGCGAGCTTGTCGTACTCCGGGAGGTTCTTCCGCATCGTCTTCACGAACTCGCGGATCCGGTCCACCGCGCCGGGCGGCAGGTCCTGGGCGAGTCCGCCGGGGCGGATGTACGCGTGGTTCATCCGCAGGCCGGTGATCAGCTCGTAGAGGTCGAGAATCAGTTCACGATCGCGGAATCCGTAGATCATGATCGTGGTGGCGCCGAGTTCCATGCCGCCGGTGGCGATGCACACCAGGTGGGAGGAGAGCCGGTTCAGCTCCATCAGGAGCACCCTGATGACGGTGGCCCGGTCCGGGATCTGGTCCTCGATGCCGAGGAGCTTCTCGACGCCCAGGCAGTACGCCGTCTCGTTGAAGAACGACGTCAGGTAGTCCATGCGCGTCACGAACGTGGTGCCCTGGGTCCACGTGCGGTACTCGAGGTTCTTCTCGATGCCGGTGTGGAGGTAGCCGATGCCGCAGCGGGCCTCGGTGACCGTCTCGCCGTCGATCTCCAGGATCAGGCGGAGCACTCCGTGGGTGGACGGGTGCTGCGGACCCATGTTGACGACGATGCGCTCGTCGTCGGCGCGGGCCGCGGTCTCGACGACCTCGTCCCAGTCTCCACCGGTGACCGTGTACACGGTGCCCTCGGTGGTCTCCCGAGGGGAGGCGTGCGAAGTGCTCATGAGTACGACCTCCGCTGGTCCGGAGCCGGGATCTGGGCGCCCTTGTACTCGACGGGGATGCCGCCGAGGGGATAGTCCTTGCGCTGCGGATGGCCCTGCCAGTCGTCCGGCATCATGATCCGCGTGAGGGCCGGGTGACCGTCGAAGACGATGCCGTAGAAGTCGTACGTCTCGCGCTCGTGCCAGTCGTTCGTCGGATAGACGGAGAACAGCGACGGGATGTGCGGGTCGCTGTCGGGGGCGCTGACTTCGAGGCGGATCAGCCGGTTGTGGGTGATCGAGCGCAGGTGGTAGACGGCGTGCAGCTCGCGGCCCTTGTCGTTCGGGTAGTGCACGCCGCTGACGCCGGTGCACAGTTCGAAGCGCAGGGCGGGGTCGTCGCGCAGGGTCCTCGCGACCCGGACCAGGTGCTCGCGCTCGATGTGGAAGGTGAGTTCGCCGCGGTCGACGACCGTCTTCTCGATCGCGTTCTCCGGGAGCAGGTCCTGCTCCTCCAGCGCGCCCTCCAGCTCGTCGGCGACCTCGTCGAACCAGCCGCCGTAGGGGCGGGACGCCGGTCCCGGGAGCCGGACGGAGCGGACCAGTCCGCCGTAGCCGGAGGTGTCGCCGCCGCCCGCGGCGCCGAACATGCCGCGCTGGACTCGGATCTCCTCGCCGCCCTGTCCGCGCTGGCCGGGGAGGTTCTCGGCGGACAGGTCCTTCTCGGGGTTCACCCCGCCCGGCCCGCCCGCGCCGTTCGCGTCGCTCATCGCAGCAGCCCCTTCATCTCGATCGTGGGCAGGGCCTTGAGCGCCGCCTCCTCCGCCTCGCGGGCGGCCTCCTCGGCGTTCACGCCGAGCTTGGAGGTCTGGATCTTCTGGTGGAGCTTGAGGATGGCGTCCATCAGCATCTCGGGGCGGGGCGGGCAGCCGGGGAGATAGATGTCGACCGGGACGACGTGGTCGACGCCCTGCACGATCGCGTAGTTGTTGAACATGCCGCCCGAGGAGGCGCAGACCCCCATGGAGATCACCCACTTGGGGTTCGGCATCTGGTCGTAGACCTGCCGCAGCACCGGCGCCATCTTCTGGCTGACCCGCCCGGCCACGATCATGAGGTCCGCCTGCCGCGGTGAGCCGCGGAAGACCTCCATGCCGAAGCGCGCCAGGTCGTAGCGGCCGGCGCCGGTGGTCATCATCTCGATGGCACAGCAGGCGAGGCCGAACGTGGCGGGGAAGACGGACGACTTGCGCACCCAGCCCGCGGCCTGCTCGACGGTGGTCAGCAGGAATCCGCTCGGCAGCTTTTCTTCGAGTCCCATGACTAGTGGCCCCTCAGTCCCATTCCAGGCCGCCGCGCCGCCATACGTACGCGTACGCGACGAAGACGGTGAGCACGAAGAGCAGCATCTCCACGAGCCCGAAGATCCCCAGGGCGTCGAAGGTGACGGCCCAGGGGTAGAGGAAGACGATCTCGATATCGAAAATGATGAAGAGCATCGCCGTCAGGTAGTACTTGATGGGGAAGCGCCCGCCGCCGGCCGGCGTGGGGGTCGGTTCGATACCGCACTCGTAGGCCTCGAGCTTGGCGCGGTTGTACCGCTTCGGACCGATCAGCGTGGCCATGACCACGGAGAAGATCGCAAAGCCTGCCCCGAGGGCTCCCAGTACGAGGATGGGCGCATACGCGTTCACCGCTCCTCGCTCCTCTCAGTCGGCATTGACTGCAATGGGGGTCCCCCCGGGGGCGAGCGAAGCCGAGCCCCTGGGGGAGGTTGTGCAGCGGGCTTCGCCGCCTCAACTGCCCCACGAACCACGCCCGCCCCGGCGAAGATCGAGAACATGTGAAGCAGGTCACAAGCCCAACCGCTCCGCATCCTATGCCCGTGAGTCTGTGATCTGCGACACGGGGTATTGCACAAGCTTTGTGATCTCCACCACCTGACGAACGATCATGAAGTCGGATGAGCGGTGATCTTCACACGCCAAGCATCCAGGCGATCACCAAAGGTGACATTTTGCCTTGTCAGCGCAGCTCAGAGCGACCGCCTCCATATCAAGAGGCTTCCCGTGCATGCAAATTGGTGCTGGACCTGATCTCTTGATAGAGGAGCGTTCACACATCAGAGGGGGTCAGGGGCGGGATGTGGACGTGTGCACGCGTTCACGAAGTCCCGGTTACGCGATCCGGCCATCGCCCGGACCGCCACCCCGACCCTCACCCCGACCGTCGATCCGTCCACCGCCCGGCCGCCGATCCGGCCACCGATCCGACCCTCACTCCAGTCGCCGACCCGACCGGCGGCCCCCGCATCGATCCCCGCATCGATCCCGGCGCCCGGCCGGGGCTCGGCCGGCACTCCCCGACGCGGGGGCGCGGGCAATCGTTCCGTGACCTCCGCCACATTCATGAGAGGCGCATGAAAGGAGGGATTGGCCAACCGGTCCAACCAGTGGTAAGCGCGGGGCAATTCGGACGTAACGATGAAAGTACGTGATCACGGGCCGATCACGGGCGCCCGCAATGTCCGTTAGGGCGTCAATAAAAAGCGACACGCCCGGGATTCGGAGTCCCGGTTGAACAACTGTGGCGCAGCACACGTTTCTTGAAGATATGAAGCAGCGCCTGGTACCGGTTGTTCCCATGTCCCACACCGCTCACATACGCAGCCACCGGAAGCCCCGCCGCACCGCCCAGTCCACGATGGCGATGCGGGCCGGAGTTGCCGGTGGCGTCCTCAGCACCCTGGCAGTGGCCGGGGCGTCGGGTTCGGCGAACGCTGCCGAGCCGGTGACGCAGACCCTCGAACTGCCCACCCTGACGGCGGACCTGGCCGCTCAGGTCGCCCAGTCCGCGGACGCCACCCAGCAGGCCGCCGCGAACTACCAGCTGCGGGCCGAGCGTGACGCGGCCGCGGAGCAGGCCGCCAAGGAGGCCAAGGCCGACCTCGCCGTGGCCAAGAAGAAGGCCGAGGCGAAGAAGAAGGCCGCCGAGGAGGCCCGCAAGGCCGCCGCCGAGCGTGCCGCCCGCAGCGCCGAGCGCACCACCCTCACCGCGACCGCCACCACCACCGCCACGACCGTCTCCGCGCCCGCCAGCGGCAGCGTCGCGACGGTCATCGCCTTCCTCAAGGCGCAGGTGGGCGACGCCTACGTCATGGGCGCCTCGGGCCCCAACGCCTGGGACTGCTCCAGCCTGGTGCAGGCCGCGTTCAAGCAGGTCAACGTCGACCTGCCGCGCGTCTCGCAGGACCAGTCGATGGTCGGCACCGACGTCTCGCTGTCCAACCTCCAGGTCGGCGACATCCTCTACTGGGGCGGCAAGGGTTCCGCGTACCACGTGGGTGTCTACATCGGCGGCGGCCAGTACCTGGACGCGGCCAACCCCTCCAAGGGCGTCGTCATCCAGGACCTTTCCGGCTACCCCGCGTCGGGTGCCGTGCGCGTGCTCTGAGCCGCGCCCCGTCATGGGCCGGAGGGCCGCTGCCGCTCGGGGGCAGCGGCCCTCCGGCGTTCCCGCACACCGGGCCGAGATCGACCGATTGCCCGAATCGTCCCGCCGATCGGGCGGGTTGGCGGTGCCGGTACGCACCGACCGGGCGCCGTGCGGCCCCGTGACGGCCCCTCACGGCGCCCCGGTACGGACGCCGACGGCCGGAGCCCGTCCTCCGGGCCCCGGCCGCCCACGGCGCCGCTCACGGCTTCGCGCCGCGCGGGCGCTCACTCACGCCTCTCAGGCGATGGCCCCGCCCGTCTGCCGTGCCCGGCGACGCAGCAGCACCGTCACGCCCGCGCCGAGGCCCAGCGCCAGCAGCGCCGCCCCGCCGGTCAGCGCCACCCCGCCGGCACCGGTGGACGCCAGACCGCCCTGGATGTCACCGGACGTGCCGTTCGTGCCGGAACCGGAGGAACCGGAGCCGCCGTCCTGCCCGGAACCGGACGAGGGAGAGGCCGAGGGCGAGGGCGAGGCGGACGGCGTGGCGCCGCCGTTCTGACCCGTTCCGCCATCCGTCTGCTCGTCCGGGCCGTTCAGGACGATCCAGGCCGAATTGTTCCCGAGATTCGGCTCGGCAGGGTCGCCCGACTCCGGAAGCGCCACCTCGCCCTTGGCGTTCTCGACGACCCGGTCGACGCGCAGCTCGAACGGGTAGGTGAACTCGGCGTCCTCCAGCAGCGGGGTGCTCACCAGGCAGCGGTAGCCCTTCTCGCCCCCGGCCAGGGTGATCTCCCGGCACCTCTGCGGGGCCTTGGTGACGGTCGCCCCTTCGGGAACCTCCACCGTGAAGGAGAAGGACTCACCGCCGGACCGCAGGGCGCTGATCCAGGCCGGCCCGTTGTTGCGGAAGCCGATCTCCGCCGTGACGGTGTCCCCGGCCTCGGCGTCCAGCGAGGCGCCCGTCAGCTCCAGGTCGTAGGTGTTCGTCGTGGGCAGGTCCAGTTCCGCGTACCGGGTGTAGTCCGCGGGGTCGGCGTCGGCGACGTGCTTCAGCTCGAGGTCCGCTCCGTTGCCCTGCCGGTAGTCCTTCGCCGCGCGCAGGCCGGCCGCCTCGCCCGGGGGTACGGCCGTGAAGGAGTAGGTGAAGATGTCGCGCAGCGCGAAGTCCGCGGTGCCCACCTTCAGCGGCTCGGCGAGCGCGTACGCCGCACCGGCTTCGATGGTGTCCGGGAACGTGCAGATGACGTCGGTGCCCTGGTACAGCAGCGGGCCGGTGGTCACCTCGGAGTAGGCGCAGTTGCCGAACGAGTCGGGGAAGGCCACCCCGCGCGAGCCGTGGAACCGCAGCACCGCGCCCTCGGCGGGCATGGTGCCCACGTTGCGCAGACCCACGGGAGCCTTGTAGGTGTCGCCCGCCTTCAGATCACCGGGCAGGGGCAGCTTGTGGTTCAGGAACTCGGGGCCGCCGACGAGCACGTCGATGTCCAGCGGTGTGAAGTCCAGCCCCTCGCCCTCGCCGGTGACCTTGATGCTGCCGAAGTCCCCGGCCTCGCTGTCGTCGTCGAGGTCGAGCCGGATCTTGCCGACGCGGTTGTACTGCTGCCCGGCGTACAGTTCCCAGCCCGTGCAGGTGGCGACGAGACCGTCGGCGTCGCAGGGGAGCTTCACCGAGGCGACGCCCTCCAGCTCGGTGGCGTCGATGCGGATCGTGTAGTCGCCGGTGAACACGGTCGGGACGTCGCCGTCGCCCTCGTGCTCCTCCCCCGGGACGTTCAGCCGCAGGTCGATCTGCGGTTCCGTGGGGTCGCCGTTGCCGGACCCCAGCGACAGGTCGACCCGGTCCTCGCCGGTGATGGTCACGGGGAGGGGCTCGTCGGCCGCCCGGGCGGTGCCCGCGGCGCCGGCCGCGACCAGACTCGCGGCGGCCACCAGCCCCAGGGCTCTGAGCGGCCCTAACCGCCGGATTGCCTGCTGTGTCATAGAAGGCTCTTTCGTCGTACGGGACGTGCCTGAGTGGCTACGCCCCGTACGACACCGGCCGAAGTCGAACAGTTGTCCACGGGCGTGTTACGTAATGATCACGATCGGACACCCCGTCACCCCGGTCACGCCTTCGGCGCCACCTTGCTCAGGCCGTTGATGATGCGGTCCATCGCGTCGCCGCCCGTCGGGTCGGTCAGGTTGGCGAGCAGCTTCAGGGTGAACTTCATCAGCATCGGGTGCGTCAGTCCGCGCTGGGCGGCGATCTGCATGATCTTCGGGTTGCCGATGAGCTTCACGAAGGCCCGGCCGAGCGTGTAGTAGCCGCCGTAGGTGTCCTTCAGCACGCGCGGATAGCGCTGGAGGGCGATCTCCCGCTGGGCCGGGGTGGCCCGCGCGTGGGCCTGGACGATCACGTCGGCGGCGATCTGCCCGGACTCCATGGCGTAGGCGATGCCCTCGCCGTTGAAGGGGTTCACCAGTCCGCCCGCGTCGCCGACCAGCAGCAGGCCGCGCGTGTAGTGCGGCTGGCGGTTGAAGGCCATGGGGAGCGCGGCACCGCGGATCGGGCCGGTCATGTTGTCCGGGGTGTAGCCCCAGTCCTCCGGCATCGAGGCGCACCAGGCCTTGAGGACCTCGCGCCAGTCCAGTTCCTTGAAGGAGTCGGAGGTGTTGAGCACGCCGAGACCGACGTTGCTCGTCCCGTCACCCATGCCGAAGATCCAGCCGTAGCCGGGCAGCAGCCGGTCCTGCGGACCGCGGCGGTCCCACAGCTCCAGCCAGGACTCCAGGTAGTCGTCGTCGTGGCGCGGCGAGGTGAAGTACGTACGGACCGCGACGCCCATCGGACGGTCCTCGCGGCGGTGCAGACCCATCGCCAGGGACAGCCGGGTGGAGTTGCCGTCGGCGGCCACGACCAGCGGGGCGTGGAAGGTGACCTCCCGCTTGTCCTCGCCGAGCCTGGCCTTCACACCGGTGATGCGCCCGGTGCGGTCGTCGACGATCGGGCCGCTCACGTTGCACCGCTCGTACAGCCGGGCGCCCGCCTTCTGGGCCTGCCGGGCGAGCTGCTCGTCGAAGTCGTCGCGCTTGCGGACCAGGCCGTAGTCGGGGAAGGAGGCGAGTTCCGGCCAGTCGAGCTGGAGGCGGACCCCGCCGCCGATGATGCGCAGACCCTTGTTGCGCAGCCAGCCGGCCTCCTCGGAGATGTCGATGCCCATGGCGACGAGCTGCTTCGTGGCGCGCGGGGTGAGGCCGTCGCCGCAGACCTTCTCCCGCGGGAACTCGGTCTTCTCCAGCAGGAGCACGTCGAGTCCGGACCGGGCCAGGTGGTACGCGGTGGTGGAGCCGGCTGGCCCCGCGCCCACGACGATCACATCGGCGGTGTTGTCGGAGAGGGGCTCGGTCACGGCGGGATCTCCCCAAGTTCGAAATCTGCGTGCCGACCGGCACTGGACACAGGCAGTCTATTCAGCACGAGTGATCACCCGGCTGAAGGGCTGCCCCCGTGAACCGAGCTCTCCCCGTCGTACGGCTGCGCGTCCCCACCCACGAGGACGCCTTCGTCTGGCACCGGATCTTCGACGACCCGGACGTCATGGAGTTCCACGGCGGCGCGTCGGCGGAGCTGTCGGTCTACGAGGAGCTCACCGCCCGCCAGCGCCGGCACGACGCCCAACTCGGCTTCTGCCTGTGGACCGTGCTCGACGGGTCCGGCCGGGTCATCGGCTTCACCGGCGCCCAGCCGTGGGAGCGCGACTGGGGCCCGACGGGCGAGATCGAGATCGGCTGGCGGCTCGCGCGGGAGCACTGGGGCAAGGGGTACGTCACCGCGGCGGCCCGGCAGACACTGGAGCGGGTGGCGGCGGCGGGCCCGACGGGCGTGGTGGCGATGGTGGACGCCCGCAACTCCCGTTCCATAGCGGTCACCCGACGGCTCGGGATGCGCCTCGCCGAGACGTTCACGATCCCGTCCGACCCGCGGGAGGCCCACTGCTACCGGCTGGACCTGTGACCCCGGTACCCGACTGTCACGCAGAGTAATCAATTGTCACGGAAAGCCACTTGCTGCTTCCGGCGGGCACGGCACGGGTCTACTCTGCCGGTACCGCTTGGGGGTGACGTCTGTGCGTATGACACCCAGGACACCGACGCCCGAGGTGCGTGTGCCGCGCCTGGTCGGACTGATGGCCGTGGACGCGCGCGAGTCGGCCCGGGCCCGGGGCCTGTCCGTGCACGCCCCGGACCGGCCGGACTTCCGGCTCGCCGTCGTCGACTACGTCGTACGCCAGTATCCGCAGCCCGGCACCGAGGTGCCGCGGGACTCCGTGGTCCACGTGTGGTTCGACTTCGGTGAGGGCGAGGGCGGCGGAGGGGTGCGCGAGCCGCGCGGGCCGGTGCCGCCGACGGGCGGGCGCCGGCGGGAACTGGAGGAGCCCGCCCTGCCCCACGCGGCGCTGCTCAGCTCTAGCTCTCCTTGAACCCCCGGTGCAGCGCCACCACGCCGCCCGTGAGGTCGCGCCACGCCACCTTCGACCAGCCGGCGCCCTGCAGCCGTCCGGCCAGCGCGGACTGGTCGGGCCAGGCGCGGATGGACTCGGCGAGATAGACGTACGCGTCCGGGTTGGACGACACCGACCGGGCGACCGGCGGCAGCGCGCGCATCAGGTACTCGGTGTAGACGGTGCGGAACGGCGCCCACGTCGGGTGCGAGAACTCGCAGATGACGATCCGCCCGCCGGGCCGGGTCACCCGGTGCATCTCGCGCAGCGCGGCGTCCGTGTCCTGCACGTTGCGCAGCCCGAAGGAGATGGTGACGGCGTCGAAGACGTCGTCCTTGAAGGGCAGCCGGGTCGCGTCGCCGGCCGTGTACGGCAGCCAGGCGTTGTTCCGCTTGCCGACCCGGAGCATGCCCTGGGAGAAGTCGCAGGGCACGACGTAGGCGCCGGCGCGGGCGAAGGGCGTCGACGAGGTGCCCGTGCCGGCCGCCAGGTCCAGGATCTTCTGCGCGGGCCGGGCGTCGACGGCCTTCGCGACCTCCTTGCGCCATCGCCGGTCCTGGCCGAGGGACAGCACGTCGTTCGTCAGGTCGTATCGTTCCGCGACGTCGTCGAACATCGAGGCGACTTCGTGCGGCTGCTTTTCCAGGGATGCGCGGGTCACGCGCCCATTCTTGCAGCCCGCCCTCCCGGCAGGAGCGTCGGCTTCCGGCGCGCGGCGACGTCCTCGACCCAGCCGCACGCGAGCACGAAGCCCCCGATCAGGATCCAGCCGACGCCGAACATGAACCACTGGCTCTCCAGCGGCAGATACTTCTCGAACGCGGGCACCTCCCAGAACCGGTCGATCAGCGGCACGGCCAGGATCAGCGCCAGTTCGTGCCAGAGGTAGATCGTCACGGCGCGCGCGTTGAACACGGTGACCAGCCGGGAACGGGACGGTCCCACGAGGCCCGCGTACTCCTTGGCGTACATCAGCAGCGTCACGAATCCGGCCGACCAGAAGGCCTGCGCGAGCGGGTTGTCGTCCAGGTCGTAGGTGCCGCCGTACGCGGACTGGTGGGCGAGGGCGTACCAGCCGCCGTACGCGAGCGCGGCGAGCGACGCCACGGCGACGGCGAGGGGGCGCAGCCGCCCGAGCACCCCCTCGTGGTGGGCGAAGCCGAGGAGCCAGCAGAACAGGAACGTCGCGAGGTCGGTGAGGGCGCTGCCGAGCCGGCCCTCCGGCGGCTGCCACGCGTACGTGAGGACGACGACCGGGACGAGCGACAGCACCAGCACCACGACCGGCGACAGCCGGAACACCCGCAGCAGCAGCGGGGAGAGCAGCACGAACCACAGGTACGTCCGCAGGTACCAGACGATCTCCCAGGCCTGCTCGGCCCAGGCGCTGCCCGGCGGGTCGCCGAGCGGCACGATCCAGTACACGATCTGCCACCCCGGCATCCAGCCGTGCACCAGCATCGCGGTGACCACGAAGAGGCCCCAGAACCAGAACGGCGGCAGCAGGCGGCGGACCCGGCCCCGGATCACCGTGAGCGCGGGGCGCCGCAGCGACCTGGCCATCAGGGTGCCGGCCAGCCCGAACATCACCCCCATCGACGGGAAGACCATTCCCGCCCAGGCCCAGCCGAAGGTGTGGTACGTCACGACCCGGACGAGGGCCACCGCGCGCAGGAGGTCGAAGTACCCGTCGCGGCCGGCCGGGGGCGACGGGGCGGCCGCCGGGCCGGCCGGGGCCGCCGGTTCCGGGCGTCCGGCCCGTGCGGCCCGTGTGTCCCGTGCGGCCCGTGTGTCCCGTGCGGCCCCCTTGCTGTGCGCCCCCATCAGCCGCCCGTCCCCGACGGCATCCCGACCTCGCCCGTCCGCTTCAGCTTCTGCCAGCGCAGCCGGCCGCCGGTCAGGGCGGTGACACAGGAGTGGATGAGGACGAGGTACATCATCTGCCGGTACGCGAACTGCTGCAGCGGCATCATCAGCAGATACCGGTACTTCTCCCGGTCGAGCCGGAAGGCGTACGCCGCGCACACCAGCTGCACGGCCAGGACGGCGATCCAGGCCAGCAGGGCCGCCTGGAAGTCGACGAAGACCATCGAGTACACGGTGAACACGTCGATGAGCGGCGCGAAGACCGGCGTGACGATCTGGAAGAGCACCACCAGCGGCATGCCGACCCGCCCGAACCGTCCCGAAGGCCCCTTGTCGGTGAGGGACTTGCGGTGCTTCCACAGCGCCTGCATGGTGCCGTACGACCAGCGGTAGCGCTGTGACCACAGTTGCCGCAGCGACCGGGGGGCCTCGGTCCACGCGCGGGCGTGCTCCTCGTAGACGACCCGCCACCCCTCACGGTGCAGTGCGATGGTGATGTCGGTGTCCTCGGCGAGGGTGTCCTCGCTCATCCCGCCCACCTGGAGCACCGCCTCGCGGCGGAACGCGCCGATCGCTCCGGGGATGGTCGGCATGCAGCGCAGCAGGTCGTACATGCGCCGGTCGAGGTTGAAGCCCATCACGTACTCGATGTGCTGCCAGGCCCCGATGACCGTGGAACGGTTGCCGACCTTGGCGTTGCCCGCGACGGCGCCCACCGACGGGTCGGCGAAGGCCTGCACCAGGCGGCCCACGGTGTCCGGTTCGAAGACGGTGTCGCCGTCCATCATCACGACGATGTCGTGCCGGGCGCTGCGGATGCCGTTGTTCAGGGCGGCCGGCTTGCCCGCGTTCTCCTGCCGGATCACCCGGACGTTGGGCAGACCGAGCGCCTCGGCGAGCTCCGCCGTGCCGTCCGTGGAGCCGTCGTCGACGACGATGATCTCGATCGGATGGGTGCTCCCGGCCAGCGACCTCAGGGTGTTCTCGATGCACTCCTTCTCGTTGTACGCCGGGACGATCACGCTGACCGGCCGGGTCACGGGCGGTCCCCAGCTGAAGCGGCGTCTGTTGCGCTGCCGGTAGTGGCGCCGGGCGAGGACGAGCATCAGACCGAACCGCCCCATGACGGCCACGCCCACGATCACCAGGCCGGCCGAGAGCGCGGGCACCGTCCACTCGGCGACGGTGACGGCCGCGATGAGCGCCTTGCCCTCGTAGAGGATCGTGCCGGTGGCGGGACGGTGGGATGCCTGGAGCTGGTTGCCGGTGCCGGACGGAGCACCGGCGGCGGGCCCGCCCGCTCCGGATCCGTCGGCCCCGGCGGGCTGCTGCTGCTGTTGCTGCTGCTCGGCCATGGCACCGCTGACGGTGGTGAAGGTGTAGCCCTCCGCCTGCATGTTCTCGATGTACTCCGCCAGCGCCTCGACGGTCTGCGTGCGATCGCCGCCGGAGTCGTGGAAGAGCACCGAAGCGCCTTCCCCGTCCTCCGGGGTGGCCCCTTCGACGATCTTCGCGACGCCCGGTTCCTTCCAGTCCTCGCTGTCGGTGTCGATGAAGACGCTGGTGTACCCGTCCTCGCCGAGCTGCTGGTAAACCTGCCAGCTGTAGTTGTCGATGGCGTCCGGCTTGGAGGAGTACGGCGCCCGGAACAGCGTGGTGGTGATCCCGGCCGCGCCCGCGAGCGCGAGCTGGGTCTGCTCCATCTCGCGGGTGACGCGGGCGGAGCTCTGGTACGACAGGTCGACGTGGGTGAAGGTGTGGACGCCGATCTCGTTGCCCTGGTCGACCAGGTCCTTCACGATGTCGGGGTAACGCGACACCATCGAGCCGACCACGAAGAACGTGCCGGGTACGTCGTACTCCTCCAGGACCTCCATGACCTTCGGCGTCCAGGTGGGGTCCGGTCCGTCGTCGAAGGTGAGCACGATCGTCTTGTCCGGGACGGAGGTGGTCTCGGCCTGCCCGCCGGGGAAGCTGAGGATCGGGCCGCCGTCGAGGATCTCGTCGGGCACCTCGGAGGACGAGGCCCCGGTGCGGACCCGCTGGTCGTCGCCGACCTCGGCGCGCAGATAGCCGTCGAGGAGCATCACGCAGGTCAGGGCGAGCAGGAGCAGCAGCGCGAGGAGTACCCGCGGCCGGTGCAGCGCTGCGGCCCGCCCGGCGGCGCGCTCGATACGGGTGGGGGCGCGGCGCCGGCCGCGCGCGGGGGGCGCCGCGGTCATGACGTCGCCGAGGGGGTGGGCACGGCGGTGGCACCCGGGGTGCCGGCCGGCGGGGACGGCGGTGCGCCGGTCGGGGCCGTCCCGCCCTGCGGACCCGCGCCGCCACCGGGACCGGCCTGACCCTGCCCGACCCCGAACGGCAGCAGCGAGGCCGGCGTGACCGAGGTGCCGATGCCCATGAAGGCCATACCCAGCACGACCGCGTACCCGACGCAGACGGCCCCCAGGAGCAGGCCGATCCGGCGCAGCAGCCTGGCCCGGCGTCCGGAGGAGTCGACGAAGACGGGTCCTTCGCCGGGCCCGTCAGGGCGTTTGCGGCGACGGCCGCGCGCGGCGGCGCGGCTTTCGATGGCGGGATCGGAATGCATGGCCCGGACGGTAGAGGCCGTTGTGCAGGAAAAACCTGGCGTTTCCTGTGAGTCTCCCGTGGGAGGGCCGCGAACCTCTCCGTCTCCTGAGAATCATCCGGGAACCGGGCGTACATCCTCAGAAAGCACACAGACCCGTGTGCCACGTTGGCCGTCCACCCGACGTCTCATGAACGGAACGAGCACGATGCGCGGTCCACTGAAGTCCGTTGCCGGGCTCGCCCTCCTCCCGGCCCTGGCCCTGGTCGCGGCCACCGCCGGCTGTTCCGCCGGGGACACCACGACGGACGCGGCCCCGGCGGATCCCGCCCCCTCGGCCTCGTCGTCGTCCGCGCCGGTCACCGCGTACGCCCCGTACGTCAGTGCCTCGGCGGCCTCCGACACCGACTCCGCGGGCTCCCCCACGACGTACAACCTGGCGTTCGTGATCTCCTCCGGCAGCGGCTGCACCCCGTACTGGAACGGTACCCAGGACATCGACGACGAGAGCGTGACGTCCCGGATCGCGGGGCTCACCGGGTCCGGCGCCGACGTCCGGGTCTCCTTCGGCGGCGCCTCCGGGGACGAGCTGGCGGCCACCTGCGACACCGCGGCGGAGCTGGCGGAGGCGTACGGCACCGCGCTGGACGCGGCCGGCGCCACCCGCGCCGACTTCGACATCGAGGGCGACGAACTCGCCGACTCCGCCTCCGTGGACCTGCGTTCGGAGGCGATCGCGCTGCTCCAGGAGGAGCGCACGGACCTGGAGGTGACGTTCACGCTCCCGGTCATGCCGTCCGGGCTCGACGAGGACGGGCTGGCACTGCTGGCGTCCGCGAACAATCACGGCGCCCAGGTCTCCACCGTCAACCTCATGACGATGAACTACGGCGAGTCCTACGACGGTGACATGGGCGAGTACGCCCTCACCTCAGCCGAGGCGGCGAACGCCCAGCTCCAGGAGGTCTTCGGGCTGTCGGAGGCCGATGCCTGGCGGGGCATGGCGCTCACCTCGATGCTCGGCGTCAACGACGTGGAGGGGGAGACGTTCACGCTCGCGGACGCGGCGGAGGTACGGGCGTTCGCGGAGGAGAAGGGGATCGCGTGGGTGTCGATGTGGTCGACGTTCCGGGACACGGAGTGCGGGGAGGACGCCTCCGCGGATGACGCGTTGACGAACTGCAGCGGGGTGGAGCAGGAGGACGGGGCGTTCGGGCAGGCGTTCGCGGGGTGAGGGCCGGCGCCGCCACGGGTCAGCGCCGCCGGTACACCAGCCGGCCGCCCACGACGGTGGCCACGCACGTGGACGCGCCGTTCCGCACGAGGGCGTCCCGGTCGGGCACGTCGAACACCGCGAACCGCGCGGGTCTCCCGGCGCCGAGGCCCGGCAGCAGCACGAGAGGAACCGGGGAGAGCGCCGCGGGCCCGGGCAGTGCGGCCGGACGCCCCGCCAGGGCGAGCCCGGCCCTGCGCACCGCGTCCAGGGCCTCGCGGCCGCGCAGCTCACCGGCGACCGCGACCGTTCCGTGCGCCAGCATGCGCTGTACTCCGCGGCGTGCGCTGGCGCCCCGCGCGGACGGTCCGGCGGCCAGGAGTGCCCGCGCTCGCTCCCCGAACACCGGCTCGGTACCGAGCCGGTCCGCCTCGCGCGGGTCGGGGTGGTACGCCTGCTCCAGCAGTTCCGGACCGTAGGGGTTGAGCAGACCGGGCGTCAGGATGCCGGGCCACCGCCGCAGCCGGGCGCCCGGATGACCGGCGGCCAGCTGTTCGTACGGGCCGACGGCGGCGATGTGCGCGCCGTCGACCACGACGGCGGTCCCGGGCGAGGCGTCGGCGGTGTGAAGGGTCAGCACGGGGACGTCAGTTGGCGGACAGGAGCTTCAGCTCCGGGTGGGCCGTGCCGCCCTCGATGGCGGTGGAGGAGATGTGGGAGACCACGCGCTCGTCGACGGGGTCGTTCGCCGGGTCGTCGTGGACGACGAGGTGCTCGTACGTCGTCGACCGCTGGGCCGGGACCCGCCCCGCCTTGCGGATCAGGTCGATGATCTCCATCCGGTTGGAGCGGTGCTTGGCGCCGGCGGAGGAGACGACGTTCTCCTCCAGCATGATGGAGCCGAGGTCGTCCGCGCCGTAGTGCAGGGAGAGCTGGCCGACCTCCTTGCCGGTGGTCAGCCAGGAACCCTGGATGTGGGCCACGTTGTCGAGGAAGACGCGGGCGATGGCGATCATCCGCAGGTACTCGAAGAGCGTGGCCTGGGTGCGGCCCTTCAGGTGGTTGTTCTCGGGCTGGTAGGTGTACGGGATGAACGCGCGGAAGCCGCCCGTGCGGTCCTGTACGTCCCGGATCATCCGCAGGTGCTCGATCCGCTCGGCGTTGGTCTCGCCGGTCCCCATGAGCATGGTGGACGTGGACTCGACGCCGAGGTTGTGCGCGATCTCCATGATCTCCAGCCAGCGCTCGCCGGACTCCTTGAGCGGCGCGATGGCCTTGCGGGGACGGGCGGGGAGCAGCTCGGCGCCCGCACCGGCGAAGGAGTCGAGCCCGGCCGCGTGGATCCGGGTGATCGCCTCGTCGACGCTCACCTTGCTGATCCGCGCCATGTGCTCGACCTCGCTCGCCCCCAGGCTGTGGATGACGAGCTGCGGGAACTCCTTCTTGATGGCGGCGAAGTGCTTCTCGTAGTACTCGACGCCGTAGTCCGGGTGGTGACCGCCCTGGAACATGATCTGCGTACCGCCGAGTTCGACGGTCTCGGCGCAGCGCCGCAGGATGTCGTCGAGGTCACGGGTCCAGCCCTTGGCCGTGTCCTTGGGGGCAGCGTAGAAGGCGCAGAACTTGCACGCCGTGACGCACACGTTCGTGTAGTTGATGTTCCGCTCGATGATGTACGTCGCGATGTGCTCCGTACCGGCGTACCGGCGCCTGCGCACGGCGTCGGCGGCGGCGCCCAGCGCGTGCAGCGGGGCGTCGCGGTAGAGGTCGAGGGCCTCCTCGGGGGTGATCCGCCCACCGGCGGCGGCACGGTCGAGGACGGTCTGAAGGTCGGCCTTCTCGGTCACCGGCGTCCCTTTCGTAAGGGTGTGGACGGACCGATCCAGCGTACGTCAGCCGGTTGTGCCCGTTGACGTCAGGCCGCGTACGCGCCGATCAGCAGCCCCGCGAAGGCCCCGCTGATCAGGAAAGGACCGAACGGGATCGCCGTCTTGCGTCCCGCCTTCCGGGCGACGACGAGGGCACCCCCGTACAGCGCCCCGAACACGAACCCGGCGAGGGTGCCGAGCATCACGGTCGGCCAGCCGTACCAGCCGAGGACGGCGCCCGCGCCGAGCGCGAGCTTGACGTCGCCGAAGCCCATGCCGCCGGGGTTGATGAGGAACAGCACGAAGTAGCCGGCGCCCAGTGCGAGCGCGCCCAGCAGGGCGGTGGTCCACTCCCCCGCGTGCCCGGGGGCGAGGGCGGTGAGGCCGAGCAGGGCGAGGGCGGCTCCGGCGAGGGGGAGGGTGAGCGGGTCGGGGAGCCGCTGCACCCGGAAGTCGACCACCGCCAGCAGCACCCCGACGGGTGCGAGCAGCAGCCAGACGAACAGCTCGGGCCGGGTACCGGTGGCGGCGGCGAGGGCGGCGCAGACGAGGGCGGTGACGACGACGGACGTGGTGCCGGGTCCGTACGGCGGTCCCGCGCACGGCCCGCACCGGGCCCGCCCGAGCCAGCCGCCGACCGGGTGCCCCGCCGGGCACGCCGTCCGCCACGCCTCCCCCGACGGGACGGAGAACCGGTAGGCCGCGCGGGGCAGCACCGCGCCGGCCGCCGCGCCCCACAGCGCGGCGGCGACGACCAGCGCGATGTCCAGGGAGTCGGTCATCCCGCCGCCGCGACCGCGTCGCGCCAGGTGGGCAGCAGTTCGTCGAGCAGCGCCTCGGTGCGCGGCGGCAGCCCGCGGGCGCCGGCGCGGCCGACGAGGTCGGCGGCGAGGGCGGTGAGCCGCTCGGGGTCGTCGAGGGCGTGGGTGGCGCGCAGCAGTTCGTTCCACAGCCGCTCGTCGGCCGGGGCGGTGCGCAGCGCGGCGTTCAGCGCCTCGATGGCCTTCTCCGCGCGGTTCTTCTCCAGGTGGAACTCGGAGAGCGCGAGTCCGGTGTCCGCGACGAGCAGCGGGAGCTGGGCGTCGACGATCTCGTGGGTGAGCCAGCGGTAGCGGCCCTCGGGCCGGTCGGCGAGCAGCGGTCCGCGCACCAGCACCAGCGCGTCGGTGAGCAGCCGGCCGCGTACGGCCCGGCTGTCGACGCCCTTGCCCTGGGTGGCCTCGTGGTACAGCGACCGCAGCACGTCCAGGTCGGAGACGACGGACTTGGCGAGGGTGAGCCGTCCGGTGGAGTCCGTGCCGAGGCGGGGGGTGCCGTCGGGGTCGGTGCCGAGCCAGGCGCGCAGCCGCTCGATCAGCGCCTCGCGCACGTCGTCGGTGACGCCGCGCGGCCACAGCGCGGACGACAGCACGCGCGGGTGGACGCCCTCGCGGTGCAGGAGCAGCAGCGCGAGCGCCTCGTGCAGCAGGGCGCTGCGTTCGCCGTCCGGGGTGTCCAGGCCGATGATCTCGTACGGTCCGACCAGGCGCGCGTAGACGGCGGGCCGCCCCTGCTCGCTGATGTCGACGAGGAACGGCGGGGTGTCGCCGGGCCCGTCCGGTCCGTGCTCGGGGTCGGCGTCGGTGAACAGCTCGACGACCGCGCGCTGTTGGGCGGCGGGCAGGAGCTGGGCGTCGAGTTCGAGGCCGAGGAGGGGGGCGAGCAGCTTGCCCTCGCCGGTGATCTCCATCTCCCAGGCGGCGCCCGGCAGATCCCCGCTGCCGGTGCCGACGAGGTAACCGATGCCGAGGCGGCCGGCGTCGGCGGCGAGTTCGGCGAGCGTGACGGCGTCCTCGGCGGACGGCTCGGCGGCGAGCAGCACGAGGTGCGGGGCCCAACGGGTGTGCTGGGCCGGGCCGGTGCGCCCGGTGAGCACGGAGTCGTGCCCGGCGGCGCCGAGCGCCCCCCGCCGCTGCCGCGTCTCGGCCTCCATGGTCTCGATCAGCGCCTCGATGCCGTCGAGGTGGCGCAGCCGGCTGGGCGCGAGCGGGGTCAGGTCCTCACCGAATCCGACGAGGGTGATGGTCATCCGGTCCGACCAGCCGTTGGTGGCCAGCTCGGCGGCGACGGAGGCGAACACGGCGGCCCGGTCGGCCTCGCTGCCGCTCAGCGAGACGATGCCGGGGACCGACTCCAGGTTGAGCAGCAGCCGCGAGTCGTCCATGGTGCCGAGGCAGACGAGGCCCGGGTAGGGAGCGGCGGTGTCGACGTCCTCGTACCGTACGGCGTCGTCCTTGGCCAGCGTCCAGAACGTCTGGTCCTGTCCGGGCTGCCAGGGCGCCGGCGGCTTCCCGGACGGCTGGGCGAGCTGGAGGTGCAGGTCGCCGTTGCTGAGCCAGGCCGCGTAGACGGTGGGCAGCGGGCGGGACTCGGCGGCGAGGGACGCGGCGAGCCCGCGCAGCGACCGGTCGAGCAGCCGTACGCCCTCGGGGTCGGCGCCGACCAGCAGCGCGTCCTGGACGTCCTGGGCGTCCCCGGTCGGCGTCGGCGGCTCCATCCCGCGCCGCCCGCCGATACCGCCGAACGCCGACTGCCACAGCGCCTGCCGCCGCCGGTGCCCGAGCGCGCCGAGGAGACCGGCGGCCAGGAGGGGTGCGGCGAGAAGGGCTTCGGGGAGGCCGAAGGAGGAGGAGTCGTGGGCAGGGGTGGCGTGCTGCCGGGCGGGCTCCTGGTGACCGGCGTTGTCGTTCGCGGGAGCGGGAGCGGGGGCGGGCCGCTGCTCGGGAACGGAGACATGAGCGGCACCGCTGCCGCTGCCACCACCGCCCTGCGCGTGGTCCCCGGTCCTGTCGTAGTCACGGATCTGCTGCTGCACCTCGGGCGAGACCTCGGGTGCCTCGTCCGGCATCTCGACGAGGTCGCCGCCGCGCGCGTCGCCGGGCATCTCCATGATCCAGCCGGGCCGGATCAGACTGGCCTCGGACAGCTTGGAACCGTCGGGCTGGGTACGGTCCTTGTTGAGCTCGAAGATCTCCTTGTACCGGCGCCCGTCACCGAGGTGCCGCTCGGAGATCTCCCAGAGGGAGTCGTGGTGACGCCCCTCGGGCGGCTGGATCCGGTAGAACTTCGTGTCGCCCTGCTGCTTGGCACTGCTGCCCGCGGCGGCTTCGGCGTGCGACGCCTGCTCGGCGAGCGCGGCGGCGGTACCGGCCGCCTGCTCCTGCTGCTGGGCGAAGAACCCGGGGGTCTGCTGGGCGGCGGCCACGGCGGGCCGCTGATTCCCCTCCAGGCTCTGCCCGAGCTGGCTGAGCCCCGGAGTGAAGCTGGCGGCGGTGGCGCCGACGAGCAGCACGGCGGCGACGAGCTGCCGGGCGAGCAACTGGCTGGGCCCGGCCCCGGGCACCCGCCCCGGCACCCCGACCCCCGACAGCGCGGCCTTCATCTCGACGAGCACACACGCGGTGAACTGCGCCCAGGCGAGCCAGACGACGAAGGTCAGGATGGAGAGGAAGGTCTGGACGGAGATGTCCTGCTTGAGCCACTCCATCGGCTCGAACGTGTCCGGCAACGGCCAGCCGGCGGTCACGGCCAGCGCGAACGGCACCCCGACGAGCAGCGCGGCCAACGCCACGAAGGCGAAGAACGCCTTGACGAAGTCCCCGAACGACCGCCGCCGCACCCGCACCGGCTGCGGCGTCCTGTTCCTCGGAGCCGTCGAACTGGACGGGCTGGGACTGCGGCGTCGCGGCATGGCGGGTGTCCTGGGTGTGTGGGAAGAGGGTCTACTGAGCCTACGGAGATCTTATTGACTCGAACGGCCCCAGTCGAAGGCCTCCTCCCACCGCGACTTCCCCGACGGCCCCACAGGACCTGCCGATCAACCGCTGAACAGGTCCTCGGCCCGGGTGGCGTGAACAGCCCGCTGGGCCCAGAGCTCGAGCTGATCGAGGTCGGCGCAGGCCTGTACCCGCTCCCGTACGGCGTCGGGCACCGGGACACCCCGCCACTCCAGGATGCGCAGCGTCATCGCGGCGCGATCCTCGACCCGGCCCTCTTCCCGGCCCTCTTCGCGCACCTGCTCCGCCACCGGGTGCCGGAAGAAGTAGTGGATCGCCGCCATCAGGTCCCTCCAGATTTCCTTGGCCTGGGTATCGATCAGGCATGAGTCGACGAACGCAACGAAAACCGCCGCGCTCTCGGCGTCCATGGTCCGCAAGGCGGCAGCCAGCGGTTCCAGTATGGCCGCAGCCCGCTTCCCCCGGCCATGTGTCATGGCCGAGAGCACCGCGAGCGGTACATCCCGCTCCGCCTCCTGTTCGTCCCTGATCACCGGTACGTTCTCCGGCCCCAGCACCAGCGGCCGAACGGTCAGCGAGTGCCAGCCAGGCAGTCCGAGCCTGATCGGCCGAGCCGCCCACCGCGCCGTGGCCCTGCTCTGAGTGATCACGATGAGGACCGGCTCGCAGCGGTACTTCGCATACAAGTACGACAGGTAGTACGCCCAGCTTCCCCGCTTGGCGTCGTCCACTTTCCCCTGCGCCTCGACGACCAGGAGGTACGCCCCCTTGTCCGTCTCCACGCGCATCAGCGTGTCGACGCGCCGCTCGACCGGCTCGATCTCCGTCAGGTCCGCGTTCAACACCGCGAAGTCCCGCGGCTCGGGGAAGTGAATGTTCAGGACACGCTGCAATGCCCGCGTCAGCAGCGCGGGGTCCTTCTGGAAGACCCTGTGCAGCGCCTCGTGCGACGAGCTGACCATCAGCTCTCCTTCCTGATCAGCACGATCAACGCGTCAGACCGCGACGAGGTCACACCACACGTACTTGCCCCGGCTGCCGTCCCTCGCGTGGGGCTGCCAGCCCCAGAGGTCCGCGCAGGCCCGCACCAGGGCCAGCCCCCGCCCCTCCTCCGCTTCGGCGAGCCGCTCCCAGCGCCCCGGCGGCTCGGGCGGTTCCGGGTCCGTGTCCCACGCGCCGATGCGCAGCACGCCGTCCGACCAGCGCACGCGCAGCGCGGCCGGCCCCTTCGTGTGCCGTACGGAGTTGGCGACCAGCTCCGTCGCCAGCAGTTCGGCGGTGTCGACGAGGCCGATCAGGCCGTGCATCGTGAGGATCAGCCGCAGGGTGCGGCGGCAGATGGTCACGGCGCGTGGGTCGTTGGGGATGGACAGGGTGTACTCCCAGGAGGTGGCGGCCTCTTCGACGCCGGTTTCGGGCATGCGTGGACTCCTGTCAGGGATGGGAGAGGGCCAGGCGGTGGCTCCGCCGCGTCCGTCATGGCATGACGGAGCGGTGCGCTTCCGGCACCGGACGGTTCCGCACCGTGTGCGACACATCACCGACGGTATTTCCTAACTTTAGGAAATCACAAGCGCCTGCCGTATTCTGACCCTCGAACGAGGTACGCGGGCCAGGCACTTGGGACCAGGAGGCATGGATTGCCACCGAAGAGACATCTCACGGCCCGCAGGGTGCGGTTGGGCACCGAGCTGCGCAGACTGCGCGAGGCGATGGGCATGAAGGCGAAAGAGGTCGCGGAGCTGCTCGGCGCCGACTCCGTACAGATGAGCCAGATCGAGTCCGGTGTCGCGGGTGTGAGCGAGAAGCGCGTACGTCGCCTCGCGGCGCACTACGCCTGCACGGACGAGGAATTGATCGACGCGCTCGTCGCGATGGCCACCGACCGCACACGCGGATGGTGGGAGGAGTACCGGGGAGTACTGCCCCCGGTGTTCCTGGACACCGCCGAGGTCGAGCACCATGCCACGGCCCTGCGCGAGATCGTGATCACACACGTTCCCGGGTTGCTCCAGACCGCCGACTACGCCCGCGCGGTGTACACCTACATGATGCCGGGCCTACCCGAGAGCGAACTGGCTCCTCGCATGGAACACCGGATGAGACGGCGCGCTGTGATCGGGGGTACCGACCCGACACCGTACGAGACGATCATCCATGAATTCGCCCTCCGGGTCCGCGTGGCCGACCGCCAGGTGGCCCAGGCGCAACTGGGCCAGATCTTGAAGCAGATCGAGGACGGTCACGCGACCGTACGCGTCATCCCCACCCACCAGGACGGTTTCGCCGGTGCCGACGCCTCGATGATGCACGCATGCGGCCCCGTGCCCCAACTGGACACCGTACTGCGCGACTTCCCCACCGGGACCGCCTTCATTGACGCGGAACCTCAACTGAATCAACTTCGAACACTGTTCCGTAAAGTGGAGAAGGCGTCGCTGGACCCCGCGGCGTCGCTGGATTTCATCCACCACTTGACGAAGGAACTGTGAGACGAGCCATGACCGAGCCCTTGCACTGGCGGAAGTCCTCGTTCTCCGGCGGCGGCGACGGCAACACCTGCGTGGAGATCGCGCCGCTGCGCACCCGAGTCGCCATACGCGACTCCAAACACCCCACCCACGGCCCCCTCTCCTTCCCGGCCCTCGCTTTCAACGCCTTCGTCGAAGCCCTCAAGTCAGGCGGTGCACCGGTATGAGCAAAGGGAAAAGCGACCTCGCGCTTCCGCTGACCGAGATGGAGGACTACGGGCGTCGCCTGCGGTCCCTCAAGACGCGGATGAACCACACCAAGAAGCTCTTCGAGTCCTACAAGGACGACATCGGCGACGGCGGTGTCAACGACGCGCTCTCCGACTTCGAGTCCAACTGGGAGGACGGCCGCGAGGACATCACCCAGCAGCTCGACGCGCTCGCGAGCATGTCCGACGCCGTGGTCCGTGAGTTCAAGAAGCTCGAGGACGAACTCACCAAGCAGGTCAACGAGAAGATGAAGGTCGAGGACAAGCGCCCCAAGAAATGAGCCGGGCCCCGGCCTGCGAGCAGACCGGGGCCCAGTACACGCGCTCAGAGCATCGTGGTGCGCACGGCGCCCTCGTGGCCCACCGAGCCGCCGAGACCGGCGGAGACGCAGAGCGGACCCGCCTCGGCGTACACGCCCACGCCGACGGAACCGTGGTCCAGGACGACGGCCACACCGGCGTCGATGCCGGCGGAGACGGAGTGTCCACCGGAGACGTTGTCCAGGTCCGCGTCGGAGATTTCGGCCGTTTCGACCTGGGGGACGAAGTTCATGGCTGGCCTTTCCATTCGTAGCGAGGAACGCAACGGCGGGGAGTTCGCCGGACGCCCGGAACCGGGACTCACTCC
The DNA here is from genome assembly GCF_042732315.1 of Streptomyces sp. NPDC059787. Taxonomy (NCBI): domain Bacteria; kingdom Bacillati; phylum Actinomycetota; class Actinomycetes; order Kitasatosporales; family Streptomycetaceae; genus Streptomyces; species Streptomyces sp. NPDC059787. Next base: position 122,015 of record NZ_JBHWHX010000001.1, on the reverse strand, counting down.
GACGAGCCGTGCCCACTGATCAAAGCACGCCCACCAACAGCCGACCAGTGGCGCGTAGTTGACAGGCACTGCCTCAGCGTCACCGAATTCACCAGTGTGGAAATACGGTCACGGAATGGGCCGACGCCTTCACGTCGCCCACCGATTCCCGAAGCCGTCGGCCACCGGCAGGCGCTTTTCCGAACGGCCCCCACACCGCGCCACGACTTCCTCCCGATTCCCTTCCCTCTCCGTGCGGCCGCCCGGTGAACGGTGTGCAGGTCCGAGGGATTTTTCGGGTCGGGGCGACTGTGACACTCCAGGGGGCGTCAGCCCACCTCGTTCTCCGCGACCGCCTGCCCGCGCACCACCACGTCCCCGCCGTAGAACATGCCCGTGAAGACCGGCGCGTACGTCAGCTGCACCTCGACCTCCACCGCATCCGCCGTCGCCGCCACGCAGCGCGTTCCCGCGATGTCCGCCCCGGACATGTCCATCTCGCGGGCGAACGCCTTCACCCGGGCGTCGCAGTTCTCGTAGTTGATCGGCGCGGGGCCGCCCACGTCGTCGTACAGCGCCTCGCGGTCGATGTCCTGGGCTGCGTAACGGGCCGCCTGTTCCGCGATGTCCGCCGCACGCTCCCGCTTGGAGATGGACATGCCGCCGTCGATGACGAACGCCGCCAGGGAGAGGAAGACCAGCGCGAAGATGATGACCGCGCCGGCGCCCGAGCCGCGGTCGTCCAGCCGCGTACGGCGGTCCGACAGCCAACTCCGCACACGTGCACGCGCCGCTCTCACGCCGTCCTCCGATACGGATCCAGCGGCGAGCTGAAGCTCGCGTTCAGGGTCGTAGGGATGTCCAGGCCCAGCATGGCCAGACCCCGCACCTCGCAGCTCACCTCGACCGTGAAGATGGTGTCCGGCTCGAAGCCCTGGCTGGTCTGCACGACGCTCACCGGACCGGAGCAGACGTCCGCGAGGTTGGCCTCCGCCGCCGCCCGCGCCTCCGCCATCGCCGTACCGTGGTCCTTCTGGATCGAGCCCGCGCGGGCCGCGTCACGCGCCGCGCCGTCCAACGCGCCGCGCCCGTCCACCAGTTGCCCGAACGCCACCAGCACGAGGATGAACAGGATCATCACCGGCGCGAGGATGACCACCTCGACGGTCGACAGGCCCCGGTCCCGGTCGTCGTCCGACCGCACGACGCCCCCGTCCCCCAGGGGAAACCCCATCTAGTTCTCCCCCTCCTGCACGAACCGCTCCACCGGCCCCACCGACTGCGCGTGCACCGTCAGGTCCAGGCCCGGGAACACCGTCGGGACGCGGGCCGTGATCTCCACACCCACCGTGTCCTGCTCCGGCTGGAGCAGCCGCACGTCGGGGCCCAGCACCAGCTGCGGGCCGAGCTGCCGGATGTAACTGTCCACCACACCCCGTGCCTCGCCCCGCCAGCCGCCCGGCTGGGCGTCCGCCGTGGCACGCGCCTTGCGCGCACCCGCCTGCGCCGCCGCCTGGGCGACGTGATCGGCGAAGAAGTACAGCGCGAACTGCACCGTCGCGAAGATCATGAAGAACAGGACCGGCGTGAGGAACACGAACTCGATCGCGGTCATGCCGGACTCGCCGCGGGCGGAGGCGGCCTCCACCCGTCGGCGTACCCAGCGGCGTACGCGCACCGACATCCCCGTGAGAGAGGTGACGGCCGTCAGCAGGTGCCGCTCGCCTGGGCGCCCTTGATGCAGTCGCCGACCTTGTTGGCGCCCTCGCTCAGCGCGGCGTTGATGATCGCGGCCACGACGCCGACGATCGCCACGACGACCGCCGAGATGATGACCCACTCCACCGCGGAGGCCCCGCGGTCCAGTTCGCCGGAGCGGGCGCGCTCCACGCGGGCCCGCATGAAGGTGACCAGGAAGTCCACGGCGGGGATGCCGGTGTGGAAGGTACGTCCGTTCATGACGCGTTGTCCTCTCGAATTCGGTTCACGGGAGTTCTGACGTACGGCTCGGGGTTCGCGGTTCTCACACCTGGAACACCCGCATCGCCGCAGGGAAGATCAGGAACACGAGGAACCCCGCGCACAGCAGCAGCTGTGCCACGAGCATCGACTGGGACTTCTCGCCCGCGCTGCCCTCGATCTCGGCGAGTTCGCGGTGCCGCATGGTCTCGGCGCGGGAGGCGAGGGACTCGCGCACCTTGGCGCCGTCGTCCGCGACGAGCGCCAGCGACGCGGAGAGGTCCTTGAGCTCCTCCACGCCCAGCTCCTCCCCCAACTGCCCCAGCGCCTGCCACTGGCTGATGCCGGTGATGCGGGCGTCGGCGAGGGCGTTGCGGATGCGCTGCGTCGCCCAGCCGTCGGACACCTCGGCCGCCGCCATCAGCGCCTCCGGCAGGCCCCGCCCGCCGGCCAGGCTCATCGACACCAGGTCCAGGTACGCACCGATCACCCGGCGCAGGTCGCGCCGCTTCTCGGCGGCGTCCCGGCGCACCTCCAGGTCCGGCAGGAAGAAGAACAGCGCCGCGCACAGCAGGGCCATCCACACCGGGATGATCGGGCTGTCGGCCAGGGCGAGCGTCCAGACGATGGCGAAGAGGAACGGGCCGAAGAACAGACCCGCGACCGACAGCAGCACCTTGGTCGCCAGGAACTTCTCCCAGCTGCGGTCCAGGACGGCGAGGTCCGCGCGCAGCGAACGCTGCTCCCACCCCTGCTGCAGGTAGAACTCCGCGACCCGTACGCCCACTCCGGCCCGCAGCGAGCCGAAACGGCCGGTGTCCTGCGCCGCCGTCCGCGCCGACCCGTACGCCGTTCCCCGCGCCCGCATCGCGTCGATCCGGGCGACCTGGGAGATCGCACTGCGCTTGGTCGGCATCAGCGCGCGGACCAGGACGTAGATGCCCAGTCCGATGACCGCGCCGACGACGACCGGCATCGTCAGTTGGTCACTCACCGGCGTACCCCCTCTTCCGGCTGGAGCGGCGCCTGCTGCTGGGCGGCCGGTGCGGCACCGGGTGTACGCGGACGCACGAACCGCACCGCCGACTCGTCGCGCACCAGGAACCGTTCGGGCGTCTCGATGGTGGACAGCTTGCGCAGCCACCAGAAGCCGAGCGCGAACAGACCGCAGACACAGGCCAGTACGAGCTGTCCGACCGCCGTTCCGTACGGCTCGACGAACTCCCGGTTGAAGATGGACAGTCCGAGCACGAACGCGATCGACACGGCGACGACGATCTGCACCGAACGCCGGGTGGAGGCACGCTGCGCCATCACGCGCTGCCGCATGTCGACCTCCTCGCGCGCCGACTTGGCGAGCGCGCCCAGCACCTGCCGCAGACCGGGTCCGCGCAGCCGGGCGTTGAGGATGAGGGCGGCGACGATGATGTCGGCGGAGGCGTCGTCGATCTCGTCGGCGAGCTGCTGGAGCGCCTCGGCCAGCGGGGTGCGGGAGCGCAGCCGGTCGACGAGCGCGTCAAGGTGCGGGCGCAGCACGGGCGCGGCGGCCCGCGCGGACGCGGGGATGGCCTGCTCCAGGCCCACCGCGCCGGCGATGGTGTCGCGCAGCGACTCGGTCCAGGAGGCCAGCGCCTCCACGCGCCGCATCGCGGCCTTCTCCTCCCCGGCCCCGCCGAAGAGGCGGTCCCAGAAGAAGACGAGGACGGCGGCGGCGATGCCGGCGACCGTCCAGCGGGTCAGCAGCAGCACGGCGAGGCCGACGATCGCGGCGAGGGAGCCGCGCCGGCCGGCGAACCGGACCAGCTCGTTCGCCCGCTCGCTCGCCTTCTGCTTCTCGTGCTCGGGCTTGGCGGGCAGTCCGCGTACGGCGACGGCGAGCAGGGCGAGTCCGCCGCCGACGGCGACGCCGCACGCGAGCGCGTACAGGACGGTGGTGGAGAACAGTCCGCCCATGGCGCCGAGCGAGTCGAGCGCGGCCAGCGGGATGGTGGCAGAGGTGCTCACCGGCTCACCCCCACGTTCCGCTGGGCCGGTAGCCGTAGGCCATCAGTTCCTCCAGGCAGGCTATGGGGGCGTGCGCGGTGACCCGCCCGTCGGGGGCCTCCGCGAACACCTCGCTGGACAGCACCCGTCCGTCGACGCCGTTGACCTCGCGCACGGAGGTGACCATGCGCTGGAGGCGGCCGCCGCTCTGGTATTCGTTGCGCCGCTGGATGAACACGACGAAGTTCACGGCGCCCGCGATCAGCATCTGGCTGGCCTCGATGGGCAGCCGTTCCGTCGCCTGCAGGGCGTAGGTGGAAATACGGTTGAAGACCTCGCTGGAGCTGTTGGCGTGGATCGTGGACAGTGAACCGTCGTTGCCCTGGGACATCGCGTTCAGCATGGTCACGATCTCGTCGCCGAGCACCTCACCGACGATGACGCGGGAGGGGTTCATGCGCAGCGACCGGCGCACCAGCTCCGCCATGGAAATGGTGCCCTGTCCCTCGGAGTTGGGCAGCCGTTCCTCGAACGCCACCACGTTGGGGTGGAGGTCGGGGAACGTGTCGAGCCCGAGCTCCAGCGCCCGCTCGACGGTGATGAGCCGCTCCTGCGGCGGGATCTCGTTGGCGAGGGCGCGCAGGAGGGTCGTCTTGCCGGCGTTGGTCGCGCCCGCGATCATGACGTTCTTGCGGGCGCGGACGGCGCAGGCGAGGAAGTGGCCGAGCTCGGGGGTGAGCGTCCCGTTGCCGACGAGGTCGGAGATGAACACCTTGCCCATGCGCGCACGCCGGATGGACAGCGCGGGCCGCCGCGTCACGTCCATGACGGCCGACAGACGCGAACCGTCCGGCAGCCGCAGGTCGAGCTGGGGGTTGGCGGAGTCGAAGGGCCGGGACGACAGACCGGAGTACGCGCCCAGCACCTGGATCAGCTCGATGAGCTCCTCGTCGGTCTCGGCGACGGCGTCACCGCGCACCTCGCGCCCGTCCGAGTAGCCAACGAACACCTGGTCGCAGCCGTTGATGTCGATGTTCTCGACCTCGGGGTCGTCCAGCAGCGGCTGGAGCCGCCCGACCCCGAACAGCGCGGCGTGCACGGCGGCCGCGTACTGCTCCTCGGTCTCGGCGTCCAGCGGCGTACGGCCCGCGTTGATCTCCGCGCGGGCGTACTCCTCCAGTATCTGGGCGATGACGGCACGGGCGTACTGCCGCTCGTCCTCGGTGGACATCGGCGTGACGCCGTTGACCTGGTCGAGGCGGCGCTGTTCGGCGATCCGGTCGCCGGCGTCCTGACGGAACCGCTTGACCAGCTGATGGTCGACAGCGGTCATCGCCCGGCCCCGTGCGCCTGGGGCGGCTGCTGAGCCTGGGCCTGCGCCTGGGCCTGGGCCGCCCACGCGGCGCCGTACTGCTGGTACACGTCGGCCGTCACCTTGCGCGCCGAACGGATCAGCAGCGACTTGTCGAGCCGGCCGCGCCTGCGCCCGGCCAACTGCTCGGCACCGGCCGGGTCGTCGGCGAGGGTGCCGACCACCCGGGCACCGGTCTGCGCGTGTACGAGCATGTCGTTGACCTGGGACGCGAGCTTGGCCGCGTTGCCCGTGTCGGCGACGAGGACGACGCCGATCACCGGGTTGCCGAGGGTCGCTGCACCGCGCGGCCCGCCGTGCAGCTTGCCCGCGAGTGCGGCGGCCCGGTCCCGTACCCGCGCGAGCGCCTCCGGCTCGGTGCGCGAGACGAGCAGGACGAGGGAGGCGTGCGGGAACAGCTCCACGGCCGGGGTGTCCCCGCTGATCCGTCCGCAGTCGGCGATGACGTCGGCGGGCGCGTGCGGGGAGTCGGCGAGCGAGGCGAAGGCGTGCCCGAGCGTCGGCCACAGCCCGGCGAGCCCGGCGGCCTGCTCGGCGATCCCGAGCCCGACGAGCACTTCCAGTCCGCCGCTCAACGGCTGGACGTGGTCCCAGAGTTGATCGGGCACGAGTCCGCGCCGCGCGGTCGCGGCGATGGACAGCATCCCGGTGTTCGGGTTCAGCGGCCCGCCGTGCGCGGCGGCACTGCGGTACACGAGGTCACCACCCGCCGGGTCGGTCTCGGCGAGCAGCACCCGCCGCGGCCAGACCGCCGCGAGAGCGACGGCCGCGGTGGTGACGCCGGGGGAACCCTTGTCGGCGGCGAGGGCGATGAGGGCCATGGGTCGGGTGCCGCCTTCTAGTTGCCAGGAACGAGGACGAGAGCCACCTCGCCGTTGGAGGCGGCCTGGGTGAGCACCGCGGCGTCGGCGCTGTCGACGAGCAGCGTCACGGACTTGTTGGCGCTGCTGACGAGGTCACCGCTCTGCTCCGCCGGTACGGAGTTCACCCGCGCCTCGTCCACGATCAGGGTGTTGCCCCCGCCGGTGGAGCCGGAGGAACCACTGTCGGCGTCGGAGTCGGAGCGTGAGGTACCACCGACGCGGTAGGCGGCAACGGCGTCACCGTTCTCCAGACCGGCCGGGTACTGCCCCTCCTTGAGGGAGAGCCCGACGAGGGCCTTGCCGTCGGGGACCTTGGCCTCGTCGCCGAACATCTCACCGACGGCGACCACACCGGCCGGGATCGTGCTGACGGCCTTGAGGTCCTTCAGGGCGTCGAGTTGAGTCCACTCGACGTAGTGGATGCCCGGGTCCTCGGCGACCATGACCGACGTGGTGTTGGCATCGGTGACCTTCTGCCCGGCAGGGATCTCCTTGGTGATCTTCACGACCTCGATCCGGTCCCCGGCCTGCAGCACGAGCATCGTGGCACCGAGCGCACCGACCAGGATCAGCAGCACCGCCAGCGCGGCCAGCGCCGGTTTGCGCTCGCGGGGCGGAGTGGGAAGCCGGTCACCGACCGCCGGCCCGGCCGGTGCCGCGGAACGGCCGGCGCCCGCCCCCGTACGCTCTTGGATCTTCACGCAACCGCTCCCCGTACACCCAAGACGATGTCTGCCAAGTTCCCTGAAATCACAGACACTTCACCCATGTCCACTCACGCACGGACATGCGCGACGGACCGGACCCACCCGCCCGGACCGGGCGAATAGCCAACGCTGGGGGTGAGTGTCAAGCCATCGCACCGTATCAGCCACACATAAGCCCCTCAAGGCGGAGTCCGTCTCACGGCCCCCATCCCGCACACCGTTACTGATCTGCAATTTCACTGTTGAACAACCCAGTTGAGAGCAGCGGACCACCTGTGCGGAAGCGAACCGTCACCACACCCCGGCCGCCACGGACGACGTACGGTTCATCACGCACCGCACATGAGCCCTGCACGATTCACTCACGAGGGCACCGGGCGACCGTGCCATGATCTTCGCCCGGACCGGTGACGGGATGTACGGGGACAGGGGGACTCAGAAGTGGCGAGGACTCGAACGGAACTGCTGCCGCTGAACGGATCGACGCTGGCGAACGACCCACGCCTGCTGGAGAAGGTCTACGCGATCGGTGCGCGCCACGGCATGGATTACACCGACGACACAGCGGTGACCGCGTTGTTGACGGAACGGCGCCGCACCCTGGAACGCATTCAGCGCGGCCCTTTGGTGTGGCCGGGTGCCCTCACCCTGGCGGCAGCCGTGGTCTGGCCGCTCCTGGCCCCGCGGGTCCCCGGACTGGCGGACAACCCGGTTCTGTCCTACGCCCCCGCCGGTCCTCTGCTGCTCATCGCCGTGGCGTGCATCGCCCTCGTCCACGTCCGCTGGAAGCGTGAACTCACCCAGGGAGCCCTGACCGGCTACCGAGAGGTCCTGGGCCTCGCGCGAGCCCACGGTTACGGGCCGACCCACGTACCCGCGTGGCTCGAGGGCCGCAGCACGTTGGGCGGCAGCGGGAAGGGAGCGGCGCCCGTCCCGACGTACCCGCGAGTGGCCCCGCAGCCGACGGACGCCGCCCTCCGGACCGGCGGCTCTCCCACCACCCCGTCGGTACCCCCGAAGCCGGAGGCGGTGACCGCCTACGAACGCATCGCCGCTGAGGGCGGCTGGCACGACGAGGCCGGCTGCCTCCTGGTCGCGGCCGGTGCCGGCGGCGCGATCTGGGCAGCGACCTCGGACGCCCCACTGGGCTACGCGGCCCTGGTCCTCGTCCCCGTGGCCGTCGCCGTCTGGCTGGCGGGCAGCCGCCAGGGTGACGAGAAGCAACGGCTGCGGGCGGAGGCGGAGGCGTACGTCGAAGCGGTGGCAGCGGCACAGGCGGCGGGCGTGCAAGTACCCGAACTCTCACCGGCATTGCGTGAACTACTCGATCAGTGACGCCCTCGGCGCCGTCCGCCCCGCAACCACCACTCCACGAACACCCTTGAGGAAAGCGCCACATGAACCGAGCAACGGTGGCCGCCGCGACCGCCTTGACGCTGATGTCCCTGACCACGCTCACCGCGTGCGGCGGGGAGGGCGAGTCGGACAAGGCGACGGGTGAACCCCGGCCCTCCGCCTCCCGGGCGAAGCAGCCCACTCCTGCCGAGAAGCTGGCCGAGCTCATGGTCGCCCCCGCCGACGTGAAGGGCTTCTCGGTGCAGGAGCACAGCGACGAGTTCGCCCTCGCCAAGTCGCCGGAGGAGGTCACCCTCGACAAGCCGGCCTGCGCGCCCCTGGCGTACGCGATCAACCAGCTCCCGCTCGGCGAACCACAGGCCGACCTCACGCGTGTGCTGGCGGACGAGGCGAAGGGCCTGAACAGCGCACACACCTACATCACGCTCACCACCTACGCGTCCGGTGGGGCACAGTCCGCCCTGGCCGACGTGAAGAAGGCCGTGGCGGCCTGCGGCGACGGCTTCACGGCAAAGGGAAGCGGCGGCACCAGCACGTACGGCTCCGTCACGCCGGAGGACGTCGCCCCGGCGGGCGACGAGACCCTCGGTTTCACGTCCACGCTGACCTTCCGCGGCGCCCCGCACACCATGCACACCCAGGTCGTCCGCGAGGGCGAGGTCCTCGGCGTCTACTTCTCGGTCAACGGCACGGCCATCGCCAACGCCAGGCCGAGCGACGCGAAGCTGACCCCGGCGGTGGTGAAGGCGCAGAACGTGAAACTGGGCTGACACACCGATGACCACAACAGGAACGGGCTCGCGCTTCGGCCCCGAGCCGTCCGAGGCACGCGTCAAGCGCGTCAAAGTGCTGCGGATCACCGCGGGCACGGCTGCCGGAGTCGTCTCACTGACGCTCGCTCTGACGCTGACACTGGCTCCCGCGTCCCTCGGCCTGCCCTCATCACCGGCCCTCTACGAGAAGGTCCGAGCCCAGGACCGCGCCGCCGAAGGCGTGCTCGTCGCCTGGGCACTGCTCGCCGTGCCCGTCGGCGGCCTGCTGCAGACGCCGGTGGCGCGCCTGCGCGGGGCACGCATAGCAGCGGGCTGGGTCCTGCTGGCCGGCTACTGGCTGTACGTCCTGCTCGTGGCGGTCGCCGTCTGGCAGGTACAGGGCCTCTTCCCACCGCCCGACGGCCCCGGCAAGAGCGGAGGAATTCTCGGCGCGTTGACCGCGCTGGCACTGGCGACTCCCGTGTGCGCGGCCTGCTCGGGCGCGGTGTTCCGACCGGTGCCCGGCGAGAACGGTGACACCCTGGGCGGCCAGATCCGCGGCCACCTCGCAACGGTGGCACTGCTCTCATGGGCGTTCAACGGGGTCTTCGTCGGTGCTCTGATCGGCAGGAACTTCAGCTTCCCCCGTGCCGGCTCCTTCGCGATGTTCGTCCCGGGCGGCGTCCTGTGGGGTTTCCACGCGGGCGCCGCACTGGGCATGCTGATCGGCGCCCGCCTCCAGCGCGCCCCCGAAGCCCGCGCCGGGACGACCCGCATCGCGGCCTCACTCGCCCGCACGGCGACCGCCCTGCTGCTCTGCTGCCTGTGCGTGGCCCAGTTGGGCTGGGTCCTGCCGGCGTGGATGGTGGCGTTGAGCGGCATCCCGGCGATCATCGCCCTGTCCGTGCTGGCCTCACGAAACGAACGGCTGGACCGCTGGGTGGAGTTCCGCACGCTGGAACTCCCGAAGGGAGGCTTCGACTGACCGACCGCCGGTCATGGACCCTGCCGGCCCTCACGAGGAGGCCGCGTCGACCCCGTAGGTCCCGTAGCGGGGCGTCCCGGCTGGAACACGCATGGTCGGTGAGCAGCGGATACCGCACCCGCTGGAAGGTCCCGCCGGAACACCGCGAGGACCCCGCGTACCGTGCCGCGGGCCGCCGCACGGACTTCGCCCAAGCGGTCCACGACCGGCGCTCGGCCCTCGGAAGGAAGAGCATGACGCCGGCGGCCAACCGGTGCCCACGGCTGCCCTGGAGAGCACGGCGCGAGAAGAAGACCACGACCGCAGCGCAGACGGAGCGGCTCTCCGCCTTACGCCCCGCCGAAACAGCCGTTAGCTGTCGATTCGGCCTGTTTGTTGGACAGTTCGCGTTGGTGAAACCGAGAACCCCACCGATATCGTCACTGCACTGGAAACGTTTCGTCTCACGGGGAGCCCACTGTGAAGCGTCGCACTTTGCCCGTTGCCGTCGCGTTCGCCACCACCGCAGCCTTGATGCTGACGGCCTGCGGAGGCGGGGACGACAAGTCCGGCGAAAGCGACAAGATCGCCGGCGCCGACCAGGGGACGGAGAAGCCGAGCAAGTCGGCGGAGCCCTCGGGAGCACCGGCGGAGGACAAGCCGGACGGCGTGGACGTGTCCCTGCCCGCGGACATGAACCTGGTCTTCGACTGGGAGAAGCCGAAGGACGAGAACGAAGCTGCCGCGATGGAGGATGCCGGGAACTACCTCCGCGCCATCTATCGGGGTGTCGACAAGCGCATGACCAAGGACGCGGCCCTGATCGCCTACGCCACCGGCGAGGGCCTCCACTACGGGGAAGTGCAGATCAACGAGTGGATCAAGGGCGGCTGGACCGCCACCGGCACCCGCCGCCACTACGACGCCACCACACGGTCCGCCTCGAACGGCAACTCCGTGGAGGTCGCGTTCTGCTCGGACGCCAGCAAGTTCTACGGCAAAGAGGTCAAGACTGGGAAGGTCCTGAAGACCGAACCCAGCCTCAAGGACTTCGGTTACTACAAGATCATCATGGTCAAGGTTCCCACGGGTGAGGACCTGTGGCAGGCGTCCAAGGTGGACGTCGAGACGGGGGTGGAGAAGTGCCGGTGACCGGATCACGGCGTACGCTCCTCGGCACAAGCACTGCTGCTCTGGCTCTCGCGTTCAGCACCCTCATCCTCACAGCCACCAACTCTGCTGCGGAACCGGTGGATTACGGCAAGGGTGACGGCGCAGAGGAGTCGGGCGGCAACGACGAAACCGGCATCTACGCTGCCGCACGCATCCAGTACTCCGGTTCCGTCGCAAAGAACGGTGGCACCGGCAACGTGACGTCCGCCGACGTCAACTGGACGCCACCACCCTGCTGGTACGCCCCGTACCTCGGCGCCAAGGACTTCAAGAAGAAGATGTCCAAGGATCTCGAGAACGCCGCTTCGGCCCCCGGAATGACCGGGCACGCGGGCGCGGCGATCGGCGAGACGAAGCGGCACTACGAGGACGACTACGGCTGGGCCGACACCCCCGGCTACAAGGACTACAACGTCGAGAAGGACGGCGAGGGGATGTTCTGGGCCGGTGTCGAGAACCCCGACGAACCCGACATCCTCAAGCGGACCTCGTGCACCGACCTCCCCTTCTGGGTCGACAACGGCGAGGCCCCGCCGCCCCAGTACGAGGAGGCCATCACCCCGGAGATACTCGCCGCCCTCGCCTACCAGCACATGCAGCTGCCCGACACCGAGGTCAGCCTCAGGCCCGAGGGAACCACCAAGGTCAACCTGCCGACCTGGGCCTGGCTCGACAGGGCCGTCTTCGACGAGGTCCAGGCCACGGCATCCATCGACGTCCCCGGCTTCGCCCTCCAAGCCACGACGACCGCCAAGCCGGTCTCCCTCAAGCTGGAGCCGGGCACCGCCGACGCCGAGACCTACCCCGCCTCCGGCGAGTGCACCATCAACGCCGACGGCTCCATCGGCGAGCCCTACGCCAAGGGCAAGGCCGACCAGACCCCACCCTGCGGAATCACCTACCTCCGCTCCTCCGGCAACGGAACCTACAACCTCCAGGCCACCATCACCTGGGAGATCGCCTGGACCGGAACCGGCGGCGCCGGCGGCGACCTGCCCGACGGGACGTTCGGGAACGGCCAGGAGGTCGTCGTACAGGAGATCCAGGCGGTCAACCGTTGAAAGCACAACAGCGAGAACACGCGCGAGGGGAGGGTCCACCATGGGCGAACCGGATCTGACGGTCGACTACGACTTCCTCGCGGACTGTGAGCGCAAGCTCGGCCAGCTCAAGAAGACCTTCGAGGACATCGAGAACCGCCGGGACGACATGAAGGAGCACTGGGGCTCCGGTGACGTCGCCGGGGCCATGGAGGACTTCGTCGACAACTGGGACGACTACCGCACCAGGCTCGTCGAGGCCATCGAATCGGTCGGCAAGCTCGTGGCCGGCAGCAAGAAGGCCTTCGAGGATCTCGACGGAGAGCTGGCCAAGGCGAACGAGAAGAAGCAGAAGAAGTGACGCCATGACACCGACATCCAAGCGCCGTCCGGTGGACTGGCAGCCGCTGTGCGAATCCGATCCCGTACCCGGCGATCCGGAAGAGATACGTGCCGAGGTCAAGCACATGATCTCGGTGGCCAAGAAGCTCCGGGACCAGGCCAAGAACCTCAAGGCGATCAGCGACGACGAGACCCTCAAGGGCAAGTACGTAAAGGCCCTGCGCGACGAGTCCTCGACGCTGGAGAAGCACATGCGGGAGGTGGCCGGACGGTACGAGCGTGTGCACGGTCACCTCACCAAGTGGTCCAACGAGCTGGAGGACTTCCAGTCCGACGCGGACAAGGTGCTGCACCAGGCCAAGCAGAAGCAGGACGAGATCGAGGCGGAGAAGGCCAAGAAGTCCGGCTCCGGCGACAAGGACACTCCGCAGACCTCACCCAGTGGCGACGACCATCCCGACGACGACCCCCTCCAGTCGTACCGCACGCGGCTGAACACCATCACCGGCAACCGGGACACCCGCGCGAGCCACCACGCGGGCAAGGTCCGCGACGAGATCGACGACGTGATCGAGGACTCGTGGTGGGACGACGTCAAGGGCTGGGTCCATGACAACGCGGACTTGATCAAGGCCTTCATCGATGTCCTCGGCTGGGTCGCGACGGTGGCAGGTTTCCTGGCGCTCGCCATTCCCGGCCTGAACCTGCTGGTCCTGGGCATCGCGGTGCTCACGATCGGGCTCAGACTCCTGCTGGTGGCATCCGGCGACGCCACCTGGACGGATGTCATCTTCGACGTCGTGGGCGGGCTGCTCGTCGTGGGTGGCCTCGGGGCCGCCGCGAAGCTCGCCAGCGGCGCCAAGGCCACCGTGGGCGCCGCTCAGACCGCCCGGACCGCCGGCCTGAGAAGCGGTCTCAGGGGCGTCAAGGGCATCCTGGACGACACGGGGCGGATGATGACCAAGATGCCGCCAGGACCGGGACGGCAGGCCCTCGGAGCGGCCCGTAACGCGATGCGCAAGTCCATCTCCCAGAACGTCGGCCTGGTCTCCAAGGGACCGCTGAGGGTCAGCCCGTTGTCGACGCTGCTGCACCTCGGCGACAAGGAGATGGCCGGCATGGCGAAGATGCTGCAGGCGAACAAGGCTGCCTTCCCCGCGGCCGCGGGGGCCGCAGCGGACAAGGCGTACAAGTCCTATCAGGTGGGCCTCGGCATCGCCTGGACCGGCATGGGGATGGACGTCATGGACAAGGCGCTGGGAAAGAGCGACCTGACAAGCGTGACCGAGGAGAAGTTCGGAACCGGCGAGAAGCCGTACAACGAGGCGTACTCGGACTGGAAGGACAACACTCTGAAACCCGCCCCCGACACCCACTGGTAAGGAGTGATCATGGACCTGCACTCGGCGCAACGCATTGCCGAGGCCGAAGCCGCCCGCACGGGACTCGGCACCGGCCCCAACCGGCGGCTCCGGCTGACGCTGATCATCGGAATGCCGCTGTTCCTCCCGGTACTGGGAATCATGATCCTGGTGCCGAAGTCGTTGATGAATGAGGTGCTCTACGTCTATGAGGCCGGGATCATCGGCTGCCTCCTGCACTACGTCTGGGTCTTCGCGAAGTACCCCCGGTACGCGGACCGCCCGCCCTACCTCACCCGGGATCTCGCCATGGGCGGCGGCTTCTTCCTGCCCTCGCTGTTCTTCGGTTTCTGGCCGGGCATGATCGCCGCCCCGGCGTGGGCGCTCTTCGTAGGCGTCGCCTACGCAGTGGAAGTGACGCGGGGGCGCAATGACCACCGTTGAGCACCGCCGGGCCCCGAACGGTTTCAACCTGGTGCCGCCACCCGGCTGGGACGTGATTCCGCTGCGCACGGGCACCAAGGAGGCGATGGACCGCATCGTCCGCAAGGCCGTCGCACAACTTCCCGCCGGCTTTCCCAAGGACGACATTCCGAAGGCCCGGCTGAAGCTCACCCAGGAGATGAAGAAGGTCGTCCGCCGGGCCAGCGCCAAGGGGGGAATGACCCTCTACCTCCCCACCGAACGCCTTCACGGCGTCGCGCTGCCCGTCTCGATCGTGGCCTCCGAGCCGATCGAGATTCCGCGGGTCAGGCCCGGCAGCGGCCCGGAAGCGGTCCTGGCCGCGCTCGCCTCCGTGACTCCCGGTGCCGAGACGCGGGAACTCGACAGCACTGCGGCCCTGCGCTCGGAGCGAGACGTGCCCGCCGACGCGGCCAAGGGCGTCGACGTCGCTCACCGCCGGGTCGAGTACTTCGTTCCGGTCCCGGACAGCGCCCCCGACCAGTACCTCACCTTCTCCTACAGCGCCCTGATCGCACCCGGCTCGGACCCCGCCTTCTACGACACCCTCGTGGAGCTGTTCGATGCCGTGATGGGCACCTTCCGCTGGACCTACGCCTGAAGGCTCCCTTCTGCCGTGCCCCCGAAGAAAGAGACCGCTCATGTCCGAAGGCACCCTGTGGAGCACCGATCTCGGCGCCCCGCTCCACATCGACACGGATGCCAGCCCAGACCTCTGGGGCTATCTCCACCTGCAGATCGACAAGAAGACCTTCAAGGAATGGCTGGACCTGCACCTGACCGGCCTGGCCACCATCCATGAGGTGGAACTCACCCGCAAAATCCGCCGATTCCACAAGAGCTTCTACGAGCAGACGATCGTCACGCTCCGGGACAAACTCCAGGCCGACGAGGCGTTCATCTACCATCCCGTTCCGTTGACCTACATGCCGCTGGTGATGCACGCCACCCGCATCCACTGCGAGGCCCGTGACGCAGTCGCCTGCGAGGGGATCACCGCGCTCACGGTGCCGCACCCGGACATCCCCGAGTGGCAACAGCGAACCGGCAGCATTCCGTTCGCCTCTCCCCACCTGGGCGCGGACGGGGTCCGGGTCACCCGCTCCTACCCTGCGGACAGCACCATCATGATGACCTCGGTGACGTACCACTGGCACACCCCGCCCGGCCTCCCCGACGTCCTGCTCCGCGGGCACCACGACGACCCGGAACTGATCGCCGCGGCGATGGAGCCACTGGACGACTTCGCACGGACTCTCCGGCTTCCTGCGGCGGCCCATTGACCGGCGCCGCCGGGGGCGGGTTCAAGCGGTGAGTCGGCCTCGGCCCAGGGAGCGTCCGTCACCACGCCCCCGGACGCCGGGAATCCCAGGGACGACCTGGTAGAAGCACTGGCCGAATGGTTTGACGCAGCGGCGGCAACATTCCGATGGAGGCGCGGATGGGCGAGCCCTTCTTCCCGGTCATCGATATCGAGTACATCGATGCATACCCGTGATCAATTGTGCCGCCGCGCTCCGGGGACACGGGACCGTTCGAGGAATGGGAGGACATCAAGGCCTGGTCCCGCGAAGAGGCCGAGGATCTCTGGCTGGACCGTGAGCCCGATCCGGGGCCAAGTGGCGTCGACTTCGCAGCCGGCACTTTGGAACGCTGCGCCGAGGCCTTTTCCCCACACGGATCCGACCACTGATTCTTCCTCCACCTCGACCACCCGACCGACCTTCCACTGCCCGTCTTCGCAGCGATCGGACCGTCCAACGGCCCTCGGATGGAGACCCTTCGCGCCCTGACACCGGCCGACGATCCGACCGCCGCGGAATCCCCCGTCATCAAGACCTTCAAGGCCGGAATCCGGAGGACGGCCTGACCACCTTCCGCCACGTCCCGCAAACGGACTCACCCCACCTGCCGGCCTGCATCCGTTACGCCTGGCAGATCTCGGAACACGGAGCCGACATCGTGCTCTGGACCGCCACGGAGGATGTCGCACGCATCATGTACGCCAGTAAGGACTTGGAGCAACTGGCTCACACCTTGGGAATTTTCGTCCCCTGATATTGCACAACATCCAGGTGAATTCTCTATGTGCGGGTCGACATCAAATGATTTTCAAACGACTCATGTTTTTCAAACATGAGTCCTGTTTCACTTTGGCGAGGAGAGTCTTGACGTGACACGCAGAGTCAAGCAGCGCATGACAGCGGACCGCCTCGGCGTCCAGGCCGAAGCGGGCGGCTGGTGCACGATCGGCAAGATCCCGCAGCCCTCTGCGGATGTGCTCCAGGCCGCGGGCAACCCTCGGCTCCATCCGGCGAGGATGCCCCCGCTGGGCATGCTCGGCACGGTGCTCGGCGGACCTTTGATAGCCATCATCACGTTCTTCGAGCTTCTGGCCAAGATGGAAGAAGCAGTCATGCGATCACTCGACCCGAAGGACGAGAAGGAGCGGTTGCGGGCCAAGAGAGAGGATGAGAAACGCCGCCGGGACGCCATCATCGACCAACAATGCCTCGACAACGTCTTCGACGGGAACTGGCACGGCGACGCGGGGCAGTTCCTGCTGCGCTGGTACAGCCACTCCACCCACCACGAGCGACTGCTGCTCGCGACCCCGGACGGGATCGTGTTCGCGGCCCCGCCGCAGCGCGTCAGCACGGGACGGGAGAAGCACATGCAGGTCGTCGCCCGCCTGTCCGCCGACGAAGCCACGCTGGTCGACCCCTTCTCCGGTGAGTTCGAGACGCGGATGCTGCTGATCCGCTTCCGTGACGGCTCCTGGCTGCGCGTCGACACGGAGGAGCCCCGCAGCGAGCTGCACATGTACGTACTCCGGCAGTCCTTCTCGGGCAACTGACAGCCTCTCGCCCGGTGAACAGGAGAGTCTGACCGCCGGCGGTCAGGCGCGTCCGTCCTCATGCCCGCGGCCTTCACCCGGCTCGGACCGAGTCAGAATTCCACCGTCAGTGTCTGCGCGATGCTGTCGGTGGCTTCCTCCATCTCTTCCGTCAGGCCGGGGACGGTCCACGACACGAGCAGCATCACCGCACCTTTCGAGCCGGTGGGCAGGATCCCGTACGTGAGCGTCTCCAGCAGAATGCCGGGCCCGTGGGTCGGCGGGTTCTTCGCAGCGAAGTTCTGCCGGATTCGTACGGCAGGACCGAGCGGGAGCTCCGTGCGCACGATGTCCGGCGCACCGAAGTCGTCTGCGCTGAACGTCTCGGCCAGCCAGTCCAGGGTGATATGGGGGACTGTTTCGTCGGGGTGGATCAGGTCCACTTCCAAGGTCGCGAGAGCCGTGTCGAATCCGTCGGGGTAGAAGGCGAAGGCGTAGAAGGGATCTCGGCTGCGGCTGTCTTCCGCCCGCGCCCGGAGATCCCTGCGCAGGTTGCTCTTGTCCAGTTCGTAACCCGCTGCCTTACTACGGTCACGCAGTTCCGCCGCGATTCCCTTGGCCCAGCTCTTCACGTCGTCCGATGGTTCGAGAGGGAAGGGTACCCAGTCAGTGGGAACGACTATGCCGCACATACGGATATCACTCATGGGTGCTGTCTCCGTTCATCCAATTCAGTGAGCCCGCTACCGCATCGAGGAATTCGTGCGCCGCGTCCGCGATGCGCACGAGCGGAGCGCAGGAGGTCAACAGCAGGTACGCCTCGGTTGCGGGAACTGGAAATTGATGGCCCAGCGTGACAGAAAGGAGAGCGGCGCCGTTATGCATAATGATCATCGATACCGAAGTCACGGTGCTGCCCTACTCCTCAAGAGCCACTATGAGAATTCCGGCACACCGTCACAGGGAAGGACATCGTGGGGAAATCCGCCGAGCCAGGTCGCCGTGGAGCATCGGAGTCGACCCTGCACTTCGGGCAGTCCAACTCAGCCACAAAGGAACCGCAGAAGGCCACCAGTGTCTCGCTTGGAAGCTGCCTGGTGGGCTTTGCGCCGCTCTCTTGGTCCTGGTGGCTACCCTCGACTGGCTGTGGGGTGACGACACGTGGCAGTGGGCAGCGAGATCATGGCCGGGCGGCGCTTGCGGTTTCGCAGTCTTCGTCGGCGGAGCCGGACCGTGCCTCGCAGTGCTGTCCATCTTCTGTCTGAGTCACGTGGACTGGAAGTCGTGGAGACAACGCCCTGCGCGCATGCTCGCTCACACCGCCGCGAGTGCAGCCTCCACAACCGCGTTGGTGCCCTTTGCTTCTTTGGCCACCAACGCGCAGAACACCGGTGAATGGGCCCGCAATCGCTCCACTCCTCCGACATGGGTATTCAGTCACTCCCCTTGGCTCTGGGCCATCGGGCTGGCTTCCACCGTCGGTGCCGTCATGGTGCTCATCTTGGCCTTTGTCCTCCGCCATCACCGACAGCGCCGGGCTGCCGCCTCAGGTGTGGACAGCCGACCCCAGTGACGTCCGAAGCCGTCAGAGCTGTCTTCAGCAGACAGCCATCCCCTCCATGCCGTCAAGCCCAGTGCAACGTGCCGGCCACCGCGTCGAAGAGTTCCACCATCCGATCGGCCAGGGGATCCAATGGAGTCGAGAAGGTCAGCATGAGCCACCGTTTGGTTGCCGGGATCGGCACGTAGTACGTGAGCGTTGTGCTCAGACCAGTGTTGCCCATCTCGTTCTCCGGGTCGGCAGCCTTTCTACGGCGGCGCACGGCCCTACCGGCCGCTTCCAGACCCACGACACCCAGCTCGCCGTCACCCACGCCGTTTCGGCTGACGAGGTGCTCCGCGAGTTCGTCCGGATCAGAGCACTGGGGCCATTCATCAGGTGCCGGAACGCTGATGAGCAGCGAGGAAGCCAGCGGCACAGGTCCTGCCATCAGCAAGGAGAGATACAGCTCCGTGCCGCCGATCGCATATGCGTTCTTGGCCTTCTTCTGCAGGTCCCGCATCAGTTGACTCTTGAGATGCGGGGCATTGTCGATTCCACGGAATTGCAAATCGGCCAGGGCGACAATGCTTCGGTCTCGCTCTTCCGGAAGGAGCGATATCTGGAACCAACCATCTGGCACAAACAATCTGTAGTCCGCTGGCGGAGAGGCGAACTCGTCTGCCGTCTTCATGGGCTTCTCCATTGCTCAGCCCGATCCGGCCTCGTCCTTGGTGCCCACTGACACCTGCTTCATCGTGGCAACCAGTTCATCCGTGATCCGAACGAGTTCATCGGACGCTGTCATGTCACGCCACATGACAGTGACGACAACTATGTAATCTACTGCAGGAGGAAAAACAGCATACCTGATGAACTCAGCCAGTTTGGCTCCGAACCCGAGAACCCGTTTGGCTTTCAACATGGCCTGCACTCGGACAGCCGGCCCCGCCTTCAGGTCCAAGTACCTGAAGTCAGGCTCACCGACCACCTTGCCATTCGACCAGTCAAGCAGAAGAGGTGTCACCTCGGATGGCGATGGCCTGGAATTTCCCTCATCACCGTACGAGTCGACCCAGAGGTCAGCGAGCCCCACGCCATCAGGTGTGTAGTAGGCGGCCGCAAGCTCCGGTTCCTTCTCGTTAAGAAAGAGCGCCCTGTCAACCAAGTCTTTCAGCAAATCACGGTCACTTACTGTCCGCTGAAGGATGTTGAAGTGCCGCTGCATCAGTGCCGCAGCCAGGCCGAGCGCCTCTGCTTGGGTGCCGTGATCAAGCGTCAGGTCGACCCAGCCCGCCTGGAAGTCAAATTGACTCAGGAGGCCGTCATACGGCACACCGGTGTCACGCGCGTCCACCATAAGCTCCCCTCAATCCAACAGCGGGTTCAGGTTACCGTCTAGAGCCATTCCCACAGAAGTAACACCGGCCCCCACCACGGATAGCTCAGTCGCCGTCCTCGAGAGTCGATTAACTGCTTCATAGCCATCCAAACCCTGAGTGGCAAACTTAATGTCTTTCAACTGAGACGCAATGCCCGGATCCGCCAAGGAAAACGAGCGTCCCGTCCCCAGCATAGTGTTTCCCTCGCCTCGAATCACGACCTTCTGCCAAGCATCTGTCCAACTGCCGGGACTGGACAAAGTCCTAAAGTTTTCCGCCCACGCTTTGGAGAAAGGCTCCGTAAACACCTCTTTCGTCGACTTCCAGCCGTCGCCTGGCTCCAGCTTGAAGGTCTCCATCTTCCCCTTCAGCCAGCCCTTGCCAAAGTTACCCTGCTCCCCTGCAAGCTTATTGATCCCCTTTCGTGCGCGCCCACGCTGCCTGGCGGTTCGGGCAACTCCGGCCTTGCCCATCTGGCTCATGGCTTGATTTGCATATCGTCCGGCAACCTTAGTAAACGCTTTTCCCACTCCCATCACGGCGAAGCCCAGCACCGTGAACGCGAGGTCCTTCAGTCCTTTGTCACCTCGGATGACCTGAATTAATGTGGCGAGGGAACTCACCAACGTAAAGATTGTGGAGATCGCCCCCAGGACGCCGGCCAAGGCTTGACCAATGATGGGAATCCAGCCGACAGCGAGCGCGGCCAGACCAAAATAAGTGGCCAATTCCTCCGCCCACCCTCCGACCGAATCCACCCAGTCATCGAATTTGTCCCAGAAACCGTCCTTCAACGAGTCGTTATTAATGGCATCGTCTAGTGCTTCACGTGCGAGCTTCGCCGCCTTGTCCCGGATGGCCTTGGCCTGGTTGACCTTCTCTCGGGCGGCGTCGATTTCGTCGCCTGCGGAATCCAACTGCTCCTGCAGCTTCTTCTTGTCACCCTTTTCCTTCTCGGAAAGGGTGTCCAAACTCCGCTGGGCGGCACCTTTGCGGTCGTCCGCATCCTTGGCTTCACGAAGAGCCGAGTCGGCGATTTCCTGAGCGCGGTTCAGGTCGGACGCGTAGTTCGTGTACTTGGCCTGAAGCTTGTCCTGGTACCCGCCGCCGACCTCCGTCACCTCGGTGCCCAGGGCGTCGGCCGCGACGTCGTACCGCTTCAGTGCCGCTTCGAGCTTCTTGACGTTGCCCTTTGCCTTATCGCGGAACTCCTTTCCCGCCTTGCTGTCCCAGGCGTCCACCTCGGCGACCGCCTTGAGGTTCTTGATCTGTCGATCCAATTCCTCTGCAGTGCTACGGAGCTGTCGGCCGAGGGTAGCCACCTGGTCAGGGTCGCCGGGCACAGGGTCGCTATCAGCAACCGGGTTCCAATCACGGGGCCGTCCAGACACGCCTACTTCCCCCTTTTTGGCGACTTCGGCTTCTGAGCACCCCGGATCGCCTCGGCCAGCGCGTGGTCGATGTCCTCGTAAATCTTGGCCGCATCGTTGGCGAGCTTGGCCAACGCCTTTACTTCATCGGTCAGTTTTTCGCGGTTGATCTCCCAGTTTCCGGCGAAGTCCTCGAAAGTGCCCGCTAGATCCCGGTGCCCGAAGTCATCCCCGTACTTCCCTGTGAGCTTTTCCAGCCTTTCGAAGGCCTTCCTCACGTTGTCGAGCCCGGTTCCCATTTCTTTGATTACATCGAGATCAGCCCGAGTGTGGTCACCTTCACCAGACATGACTCCCCCGTCTTCCCATCCCCGTCGCATTTCCCCGCGCCGCCGGACCAGCGGTGCGGCAAGGCTCTGTGGCCTCACCGCACCTCAAGGACGGGACGGAGTCCTACTTCCGAGCCGCCTTCGCCAGCTCGTCGTCGATCTGCTCGAACTTGTCGGCCGCCATGGTCAGGTAGTCGCCCATGCCGTCCAGGCCGTCGAGCGTGGTCTTCGCGCCGTTGGTGAACTCGTCGAAGTTCTCGTCGAAGGCCTTGGAGGAGGACTTCGTGACGTAGCCGGAGTTGACCAGGTTGTTGATGTACTTGCGGAGGGCGTCCAGCTTCTCCTGGAGCTTCTCCTTCTCCTTCACGACATGCTTGGCAGCTTCCCGCATGTCCTGATATGTGATGTCAAGGTCCTTGGCCATGAAGCCGCTCCCTCTCGCAACGCCGCAGGGCCAACCCCCGTGGCTCCCTGTTTGCGGAACTGTCGGCACGGGGCCGCTGGGGCCGCCGGTGCGATCGTCCGCTCTTGCGGCAGCAGCTTACGGGGGTGAACTGTGGTGGCACATCCCCGTCTTGTGAAGGCGGAGGCGTGGAGTCGTGTACGCCGTTGCTGTCGGGAATGCGGGCGTGCTCCCCGACTGCCCCGGCCCGGGCGTGAGCCGATATCGTCGGCGGGACTGTGACGCGCGGGGTGGAAGCGGTCACGGGGCCTGGGGAGGACAAGCGTGCGCCTGACTCTGACCGTCGTCGATCCGTTCGGCGGGGACGCCGCCGACGTCGTACTCGATGCCGATCCCGAGTCCACTGTCGGGGACATCGCGCAGGAGCTGGCCGCGCAGGTGGGGCGCGGCGGTGCGCAGATCATTCCCATCGGGCAGCAGCGGCAGGCATCGGGCGGTGGTGCGCCCGCCGTGTATGTGGACGGGTATGCCGTCGATCCCGGTGCCACCGTCGTCGGGTCGCCGTTGCGTGACGGCGCGGTCGTGTCCCTGCAGGATCCCTCCGGGTGTCTGCCCGGTGAGCCGTCCGGGCTCGTCGAGTTGCGGGTCGTCGGCGGGCCGGCCGCCGGGTTCGTGCACCGGCTCGGGGTGGGGCGGTACGACATCGGCAGCGGGGCGGCCTCGTACGTCCGGGTCGAGGACCCTGAGGTCGACGGCCGGGCCCTCACCCTCTCCGTCGCCACCGACGGGACGTGTCACGTCGTCCTCCACCGCGACGAGGAGGGCGTCACTCTCGACGGGAAGCCGATCGCCGGTCCCGAGGAGGAAGAGGGCGACAAGGAGAGCAAGGGACGCAAGAAGCGCCGGAAGGGCGCTGAGGACTCCGCCGGCGAGAAGGCCGACCGGTTCGACTGGCCCCTCGGTGCGCAGATCGGACTCGGCAACACCCTTCTCGAGCTGACCCGTTACACCCCGCCCAACGCCGCCCTCAAGTGGTCCGACGACGGCGTCGGGCTCGACTACAACCGGCCGCCCCGGCTGCGTCCGGCCGAGCGGCAGACCAACTTCCGGCTGCCGTCGGCGCCCCGCGAGTACGAGGCCCGGCCGCTGCCGTGGCTGATGGCGTTGACGCCGCTCGTCGGTGCGGTCGTCATGGTGACGATCTTCCAGCGCTGGTACTACCTGATCATGGCGGGGCTCAGCCCCATCCTGCTCTTCGCCAACTACTTCAACGACAAGAAGCACGGGCGCAAGTCCCACGCGAAGCAGGTCAAGGAGTACGAGGAGCAGAAGGAGCGGATCGAGAAGGACGCCCAGGAGGCGCTGGTCCAGGAGCGGAACGACCGGCGGCACGCCATTCCCGACCCGGCGACCGTGCTGTCGATGGGTACCGGGCCGCGGACCCGGTTGTGGGAGCGGCGGCGGACCGACCGGGATCATCTGCTGCTGCGGTTCGGGACGGGGCGGTTGCCCTCCGAGGTCGTGCTCGACGATCCCGAGCAGGACGACCACCGGCGTCAGGTGACCTGGAAGATCGAGGACGCGCCCGTCGCGCTGAACCTGCGCTCCCTCGGGGTGATCGGTGTGGCGGGGCCCGGTGACTCCGCGCGGGCCCTCGGGCGGTGGGCGGTGGCGCAGACCGCCGCGCTGCACAGCCCGATGGACGTGCAGTTCTACGTGCTGAGCGAGAACTCCGCCCAGTCGTCCTGGGACTGGATGCGGTGGCTGCCGCACGCCCGGCCGTCCGGGGGGCAGGACGTCAACGTCCTCATCGGTACCGACGCCGAGACCGTCGGCGCCCGTATCGGTGAGCTGACGCAGATCCTCGACGCGCGCAAGAAGGCCGCCGAGCAGGCGCGTTCGCAGGGCACGTCGTTCAGCGATCCGGACATCGTCGTCGTATGGGACGGCTCGCGGCGGTTGCGGTCGCTGCCCGGTGTGGTGCGGCTGCTGCGTGAGGGGCCGTCCGTGTCCGTGTTCGCGCTCTGCCTCGACGCCGAGGAGCGGTTCCTGCCGGGTGAGTGCCAGGCGTTCGTCGTCGCCGAGCCCAGGGTCGAAGAGAACGACCAGGAGCAGCAGCAAGCCCGGACTCAGCAGGTGAGCGGCGGTTTTCCCTCCTTCCAGGCCTGGCACACCGGCTCGCCCGAGCCCAGTCCGGCCCAGGAGCCCGACAAGCTGCGGCTGCGCGTCGAGGAGGCGGGCGCGGAGCGGATCAAGGACGTACGGCCGGACTTCGTCCCTCCGGCGTGGTGTCTGCGGCTCGCCCGTTCGCTGTCGCCGCTGCGCGACATCAGCGGGGAGACGGAGGACTCGGCGCTGCCCGGCTCCAGCCGGCTCCTCGACGTGCTCCAGCTCGAGCCGCCGACGGCCGACGCGATCGGCGCCCGGTGGCGGATGGGCGGGCAGTCGACGCTCGCCGTGATCGGTGAGTCGTACGACGGGCCATTCGGCATCGACATGCGCAAGGACGGGCCGCACGGGCTCATCGCCGGTACGACCGGATCCGGTAAGTCCGAGCTGCTGCAGACGATCGTCGCCGCGCTGGCCGTCGCCAACACGCCCGAGAACATGACGTTCGTCCTCGTCGACTACAAGGGAGGCTCCGCCTTCAAGGACTGCGTCAAACTGCCGCACACCGTCGGCATGGTGACCGACCTCGACGCCCATCTCGTGGAACGGGCGCTGGAGTCACTGGGTGCCGAGCTGAAGCGGCGCGAGCACATTCTGGCCGCCGCGGACGCCAAGGACATCGAGGACTACCAGGACCTGGTGCGGCGGGATCCGTCCCACGCGCCCGTGCCGCGGCTGCTCATCGTCATCGACGAGTTCGCGTCGATGGTGCGTGATCTGCCGGACTTCGTCACGGGGCTCGTGAACATCGCCCAGCGAGGGCGGTCCCTCGGCATTCACCTGCTGCTCGCCACGCAGCGGCCGAGCGGTGTGGTGTCCCCCGAGATCCGCGCCAACACCAACCTCCGTATCGCCCTGCGGGTGACGGACGCCGGTGAGTCGACCGACGTCATCGACTCGCCCGAGGCCGGACACATCGCGAAGAGCACCCCCGGCCGGGCGTACGCGCGGCTCGGTCACGCCTCGCTGGTGCCGTTCCAGTCGGGGCGGGTCGGTGGCCGGCGGCCGGGGGCGGCGGATCCGGCCGCCCTCGCGCCCTGGGTGTCCCCGCTGACCTGGGAGGACCTGGGGCGGGCCGCGCTGGCCAAGCCGAAGTCGGAGGCTCGCGAGGACGACGAGATCACCGACCTGAAGGTGCTCGTCGACGCGGTGCGCGAGGCCAACAGCGCGCTCGGCATCCCGGCCCAGCACAGTCCCTGGCTGCCCGCGCTGGACGAGATGCTGCTGCTCGACGACGTCGAGGTTCCGGCCGTCGCGCTCGCGCCGGGCAAGCTGCCGCCGGCCCCGTTCGGCATCGAGGACCTGCCGGGCGACCAGGCCCGCCGTCCGGTCACCGTCGACTTCGCCGGCTTCGGCCATCTGATGATCGGTGGTGCCCCGCGCAGCGGCCGGTCCCAGGTGCTGCGCACCATCGCGGGTTCCCTGGCCCGCACCCACTCCGTCGCCGACGTCCATCTGTACGGCATCGACTGCGGCAACGGCGCGCTGAACGCGCTGACCCGGCTGCCGCACTGCGGCGCGGTCGTCGGCCGCAACCAGACCGAACGGGTGATCCGGCTCGTCAACCGGCTCAAGGGCGAACTGTCCCGCCGGCAGGACCTGCTGGCGGACAAGGGCTTCGCGGACATCGGCGAGCAGCGGGCCGCGGTCGCCGAGGAGGAGCGGCTGCCGCACATCGTGGTGCTGCTGGACCGCTGGGAGGGCTGGGTGCCCACGCTCGGCGAGATCGACCACGGTTCGCTCACCGACGAGCTGCAGACGATGATGCGGGAAGGGGCGAGCGTCGGCATCCACCTCGTCCTGACCGGCGACCGGACGCTGCTGGTGGGCCGGATCGCCTCCCTCACCGAGGACAAGTACGGTCTGCGGCTGGCCGACCGCAGCGACTTCTCCTCGCTCGGCATCCCGGCCCGCAAGGTGCCGGAGGAGATCCCGCCGGGCCGCGCCTTCCGCAACGAGGCCGGTACGGAGACGCAGTTCGCGCTGCTCGCCGAGGACACCACCGGTCAGGGCCAGGCGGCGGCGCTCACGGCCATCGGCGAGGCGGCGGCCGCCCGTGACGCCGAAGTGCCGCGTGCACGGCGCCCGTTCCGGGTGGACAGCCTGCCGAGCCGGATCTCCTTCCCGGAGGCGTGGGAGATGCGCGACCCGGAGGGGTCCCGGTCCAGGCTGTGGGGGCTGGCCGGCATCGGTGGCGACGAGATCGTGGGCTTCGGTCCCGATCTGGCGGACGGCGTACCGGCGTTCGTCATCGCCGGTCCGGCCAAGTCGGGCCGTTCGACGGTGCTGATGAACTTCGCGCAGTCGTTCCTCGCGCACGGCACCCGGCTGGTGGTCGCCGCCCCGCGCCAGTCACCGCTGCGCCAACTGGACGGCACGGAGGGCGTGCTGAAGGTCTTCACCGGTGACGACATCGACGAGGACGAGTTCGAGGAGCTGATCGACGAGGCGTCGACGGACGAGCCGATCGCCGTGCTCATCGACGACGGGGAGCTCCTGGAGGACTGCGACGCCGAGAGCCAGATGAAGAAGCTCATCTCCCGTGGTGCCGAGCGCGGGCTCGCCCTCGTCATCGCCGGTGACGAGGAGGACGTGTGCAGCGGCTTCTCCGGCTGGCAGGTCGACGCGAAGAAGGCCCGGCGCGGGATTCTGCTCTCGCCGCAGGAGTCGTCCAGCGGCGACCTCATCGGCGTACGGCTGTCCCGCGGCATGGTCGGCGGTCAGGTGGCCCCGGGCAAGGGCATGCTCCACCTCGGGGACGGGGAGCTGCGGACGGTCGTGGTGCCGGGGTGAGCGGTGGGCGGCCTGCCCGACGTGCCGGAGTCCGCCGCTACTCGATCTTCGACAGCCGGGCCTTCGGCGACCCCGACTCCTTGCTGTCCGACTCGTAGACCAGGTCGTCGCCGACCGGGGTGAGGCGGACCGTGTGCTCGGCCTGGTTGCAGACGTCGCGGTTGGACGTCGCGCCGACGGAGGTCGTGACGAGCTGCTTCTCCGTGACCTGCTTCAGGGTGAGGACGTCGTCGCAGACGCCGCCGAAGATGTCCGTGTGGCGCAGGGTGCCCACCTGTTCGCCGACCTTCGCCTGCTCGAGGGTGACGCGGAAGGTGCCGAGCGGGATGGCGATGCTCTCGCGGGAGGCGGCCTGGCCCTCCCAGGTGCCGAGGTAGGCGGCGGGGACGGTGGTGGGCGGTGCCGCGGGCTGGGACCCGCCGTCGGAACTCGAAGGGCCGCCGCCCCGGGAGCCGCCCGGCAGCAGGTCGAGTACGAACACGGAGCCGACGGTCACCGCGGCCAGCGCGCCCGCCACCGTGAGGGCGACCGTGCAGCTGACCCGCCGGCCTCTGCCACCGGGCTGGGCGGAGGAGGTGGCCGCCACGGAGACGGAGAGTTTCCCGGGGCCGCCCCGGTCCACCGGCTGAGTGGGCGGGTGCGGGGCCGCGAGGACGTGGGGCGGTGCGTCGCGTGGCTCCGGGACGGCGGCCACGCCCGGTCCCTGTGTCACCGGCATCACGGGCGGCGGGCCGAAGGCCCCGGACACCGAGCCGGCCGACGCGGAGCCACCCGCGGACAGCTCACCGGGACCCCCGGCCGGCGCGGAGCCACCCGCACCCGGATCACCGAAGCCCCCGGCCACCGCCGTCCCACCCGCCGGCGCACCACCGAAGCCCCCAGCCGGCGGAGCCCCACCCGCCGACGCACCACCGAAGCCCCCAGCCGGCGGAGCCCCACCCGCCGACGCACCACCGAAGCCCCCGGCTGCCACGGAGCCACCCGCCCCCGGATCACCGAAGCCCCCGGCCGGCAAAGCCTCACCCGCCGGCGCCACACCGGCCCCATCGCCCACCGCCGCCTCCCCCACCGACGGCCTGCTGAACCCCACCGGCCCCGACGGCCCCTCCCCCGTCGCCTCCAGGTTCAGAAGTCGTACCGCGGCCCGGCTCACCTGCTCCACCAGGGGCCCCGGCAGCCAGCCGGCCGCCACCAGGCGGGCCGCGCCGCCCTCGGGGGACAGGCGGCGGGCCAGTTCGGTGGGGGCCGGGCGGGCGGACGGGGACTTGTCGAGGCATGCCTCGACGAGCTCGCGCAGGTCGCCGTCCAGTTCGCCCAGTTCGGGCGGCTCGTGCACGACCTTGTACAGCAGGGCCGCCGAGGAGTCGCCGGGGAACGGGGGGCTGCCCGTCGCCGCGTACGCCAGTACCGCGCCGAGGGAGAAGACGTCCGCCGCGCCCGTCACGCCCTTGCCGAGGATCTGCTCGGGGGACATGTAGCCGGGGGAGCCGATCGACACGCCCGTCGACGTCAGGGACGCCGTGCCCTCCGTGGCGCGTGCGATGCCGAAGTCGATCAGGAGGGGGCCGTCGAGGGTGAGGAGGACGTTGGACGGCTTCACGTCCCTGTGCACCAGGCCCAGTGCGTGTACGGCCGTCAGCGCCTCGGCCAGCCCCGCGCCCAGCGCCCGTACGGTGGGCGCGGGCAGCGGGCCGGTGTCGGTGACCGCCGCGGCGAGGGACGGGCCGGCCGCGTAGGCGGTGGCGACCCAGGGGACCCGGGCGTCGGGGTCGGCGTCGAGGACGGGGGCCGTCCAGGCGCCGCCGACCCGGCGGGCCGCGTCGACCTCGCGCCGGAAGCGGGCGCGGAACTCCTCGTCCAGCGCGAAGTGGGGGTGCACGATCTTCACCGCGACCGTGCGGCCCCCGGCGCTGCGGCCCAGATAGACCCGGCCCATGCCGCCGGAGCCGAGCCGGCCGAGCAGCCGGTAGGGGCCCACGACCGTGGGCTCGTCCACTTCGAGCGGCCGCATGGCGTCCACCCCTCCCCCGTCACGCCCGTACGCCGGAACCTTCCAGCAGGGTAGTGGGCGGGCGGCCCGTGGCCTCAGGGCCGGAGCAGATCGATCTTCACGTCGGCCGGGAAGCCCGTCGTCGGTCCCACCCTGCGGGCGAACTCGGCGACCGCCTCCAGCTGCGGGGCGCCGAAGCTGAAGTCGAGGGTGGTGAAGTACTGCGCCAGGGTCGCCTCGTCGAAGGCCTCCCAGCGGGCCGCCTGCTCGGCGACCTTGTCGACCTCCTCCAGGGAGAGGTTGCGGGAGGCGAGGAAGGCCTCGTGCACCCTGCGGGTGATGACCGGCTCGCGCTCCAGGTAGTCGCGGCGCACCGCCCACACCGCGAAGACGAACGGCAGGCCCGTCCACTGCTTCCACAGGGCGCCCAGGTCGTGCACGTCGAGCCCGTAGCGGGGTCCGTCGAGCATGTTGGCGCGCAGGGCCGCGTCCCCGATGAGGACGGCCGCCTCGGCCTCCTGCATCATCAGGCTCAGGTCGGGCGGGCAGGTGTAGTAGTCGGGCCGTACGCCGTACTGCTCGGCGAGGAGGAGCTGGGCGAGGCGTACGGAGGTGCGGGAGGTCGACCCGAGGGCGACCCGCGCTCCGTCCAGCCGGTCCAGCGGGACCTGCGAGGCGATCACGCAGGACATCACATCGCCGTCGCAGCCGACGGCGATGTCCGGGAAGGCGACGAGCTGGTCCGCGTGCTTGAGGAACTCGACGAGGGTGACGGGCCCGATGTCGAGGTCGCCCTGCACCAGCTTCTCACTGAGCTTTTCCGGGGTGTCCTTCGTCAGCTCGAAGTCGAGGAGCGTGCCCGTTCTCGCGAGCCCCCAGTACAGGGGCAGGCAGTTCAGGAACTGGATGTGGCCGACGCGCGGCCGGGTGCGAGGATTGTCCACATCGTGAGGCTAGTCCTCGTCCCCGGCGGGCGGACCTTCGCCCCCTCGGTCCCCCCGATCGTCCAAATGTTCGACCGAACGCCCGTGACGGACGGGGCGTTCAAACATTCGGGTGACGTGATCTTGACCCCTATTGCATTCGGGGGCCTGCGTGCTAGGCTCTTCCGCAAGTTGCAGTTTGGTTTCCCTTGCAGTACAGAGCCTGCGGAGCATGTGACCGCGGGCTCTCGTCGTTCTCAGACGGATGCACTTGTGCGGAATTGGTCTTCACACTTGCTGGTTCTGGAGCAGGGCAACCCTTTGGGCCCAAGGAGGGCTTATGGCTACCGGAACCGTGAAGTGGTTCAACGCCGAAAAGGGCTTTGGTTTCATCGCCCAGGAAGGCGGCGGCCCCGACGTCTTCGTCCACTACTCCGCGATCAACGCGAGCGGCTTCCGCTCCCTTGAGGAGAACCAGCAGGTGTCCTTCGACGTCACGCAGGGTCCGAAGGGCCCGCAGGCGGAGAACGTCACCCCGGTCTGATCCTCGCCGATCCGGGAACGACTAGCAGTACCCAAGGAGCCCCGCGCCGTCAGGCGACGGGGCTCCTGCCTTTTCCCCTCCATCACCGAAATACTTCGGTGAATATTCGGGGAATTCCTCTCATACGTGCTGCATGACCAGCACGAATTTCGTGCCGGCCTCCAGTGCCTCGTACGCGTGCGGCACATCCCCGCGGTACGTCATGTAGTCCCCCGGGCCGAGTTCCGCGCTCTCTCCGCCGGGCCCCGCCTTCACCCGTCCCGCGCTGACCACGATGTGCTCCACGGTCCCCGGAATGTGCGGCTCGGAGGCGCGTACGGTCCCCGGTTCCAGCCCCACCGCGTAGATGTCGCGCCGCGCGCCCGGCGGGCTCGCCGACAGCAGGGTGGCGACGTAACTGGACCGCTCGGAGTGCACGGTCGGCCCCTGCCCCGCCCTGATCACCCGCACGGACGGCACCGGGGACTCCACCAGCGCGCTGAACGGCACCCCGAGCGCCACCGCCAGCGCCCAGATCGTCTCCATGCTCGGATTTCCGCTCGCCGCCTCCAGCTGGGACAGCGTGGACTTGGCGATTCCGGCCCGTTTGGCCAGCTCGGAGAGGGAGAGGCCGACGCGGACGCGTTCGCGGCGCAGGGCGGCGGCGATCCGGTCGAGGGGGAGGCGGGGCGGGGGGCCATCGGTCATGTCGTTCGCTCCAGCGGTACGATCGTTCGTCTTGACGAACGCTGTCTCTTCTGTCCATGGTAGGAAACATGCGTTCGGTACAGCGAACAACTCCCGCCTTCCTCGACCCCGATCTGCTCCGGGACGTGTCCCTGGTCTGTCTGGCCGGGGGCGTCGTCGGCGTGTCGTTCGGGGCGATCGCCGTCGCCGGCGGGCTGCCGGTGTGGGTGCCGGTGGTGATGTCGCTGGTGGTGTACGCGGGCTCCGCCCAGTTCAGCGCGGTGGGTGTGCTGCTGGCCGGGGGCGGTCCGGTCGCGGCGGCGGCCACGGGACTGCTGCTCAACACCCGTACGGTCGCCTTCAGTCTCGCCGTCGCCGAGCACATCGGCCCGGGAAGGCTCGCCCGCCTGGTCGGGGCGCACCTGGTGACCGACGAGACGGTGGCCTTCACCCTGGCCCAGCGGGACCCGGCACGGCGACGGGCGGCGTTCTGGATCTCGGGGCTCGGGATGTTCGCCGTGTGGAACACCGGGGTGGCGGCGGGCGCGCTGGCCGGCAGCGCGCTGGGGGACACGGCGCGCTACGGGCTGGACGCGGCCTTCCCCGCGGTACTGGCCGCCCTCGTCCTGCCCGCCCTGCGCGAGGACGCCGACGTCCGCCGGGCCGCGCTGCCCGGATCGGCGCTGGCCCTGGCGGTCACACCGGCGGTGCCGGCGGGCGTACCGGTGCTGGTGGCCCTGGCGGGGCTGGCGCTGCACGGGCGGGGGCGAGAGCACGGACGCGGGCACGGACGAGAGCGAGGGCGGTCGGTGTGAGCTCGACGGTCGCGGTGATCCTGGTGCTGGCGGTCGGGACGTACGCCTTCCGGCTGGTCGGGCCGGCGCTGCACGGGCGGGTGGAGCTGCCGGTCCGGGTGCGGGAGCTGCTGTCCGCCGGTGCGGTGGTCCTGCTGGTGGCGCTGCTGGCGACGGGGGCTCTCACCGAGGGCGGCGGGTTCGCGGGGTGGGCGCGCCCGGCCGGGGTGCTGGTGGGCGGCGTACTGGCATGGCGGCGCGCGCCGTTCGCGGTGGTCGTCCTCGGGGCGGCGGCCACGACGGCGGTGCTGCGGGGCGTGGGGGTCGGGTAGCCGTCCCCCACGCCGAGCAGGCACGAAAACCACGTGACCGTCGCCCGGACCGAGCGGGCACGGAAGCAGCCCCCGGCACCAAGCAGGCACGAAAGCCGCACAGCCGCCCCCGGACCAAGCAGGCACGGCGGTGCGTCCGGTGCGTGCCCGCCCGGCCACAAAGAGCGCGAGGCCGGTTTCACCCCCATGCCCCCGGAGCTGTCGGTGGAGACGAGTAGGGTCACCGCCCATGACCGCCACCGACGCCGACCACGTGGTCGCCACCCGTACCTTCTACGACGCCGTCGCCGAGGACTACGCCGCCCTGTTCCGTGACTCCCTCTCCGTCATGCCCCTGGACCGGGCGGTGATGGCCGGTTTCGCCGAACTGGTCGGCGCGGGCGGCCGGGTGGCCGACCTGGGGTGCGGTCCCGGCCGGGTGACCGCGCATCTCGCCTCCCTCGGCCTCTCCGTCTTCGGTCTCGACCTGTCGGAGGGGATGCTCGCGATCGCCCGCCGCGAGAATCCCGGCCTGCGCTTCGAGCAGGGCTCGATGCGGAACCTGGACCTCCCCGACGGCGCCCTCGCCGGCGTGGTCTCCTGGTACTCCACCATCCACACTCCGCAGGACGAACTGCCCGCCGTGTACGCCGAGTTCCGCCGGGTCCTGGCACCCGGAGGCCATCTGCTGCTCGCGTTCCAGTGCGGCGACGAACCCCGCCGTCACGACCGCCCCTGGGGCCACCCGGTCACCCTCGACTTCCGG
Source organism: Streptomyces sp. NPDC059787 (assembly GCF_042732315.1). Classification (NCBI taxonomy): domain Bacteria; kingdom Bacillati; phylum Actinomycetota; class Actinomycetes; order Kitasatosporales; family Streptomycetaceae; genus Streptomyces; species Streptomyces sp. NPDC059787. The sequence continues at coordinate 88,886 of NZ_JBHWHX010000001.1, read as the reverse complement.
CGCATGCGCCCGGAACGCATCGCCGCGCTCCTGGAGGCGGCCGGTTTCACCCTCGTCCAGCGCACGGTGCGCACCGCCGACACGGACCAGGGCGAGTCGACCCCCCAGGCGTTCCTGATCGCCCGCGCGGCACGGTGATCTACCCCGCGTACAGCCCCTCCACCTCCGCCGCGAAGTCCCGCAGGATCTCCTCCCGGCGCAGCTTCATCGACGGGGTCAGGTGGCCCGCCTCCTCCGTGAAGTCCACCGGGAGGACGGTGAAGCGGCGGATCGACTCCGGGCGGGAGAGCATCTTGTTGGCCTCGTCGATCGCGCGCTGGAGGATCGCGTACAGCTCCTCGTCGTCGAGGACGAGTTCCGGCGGGACCGGGTGCTTGCCGTTCATGCGGCGCCAGTGGGAGATGCCGTCGGGATCGAGGGTGATCAGGGCGGAGACGTAGGGGCGGTTGTCGCCGACCACCATGACCTGGGAGATCAGCGGGTGCGAGCGGAGCCAGTTCTCCAGCGGGGCCGGGGCGACGCTCTTGCCGCCGGAGGTGATGATCAGCTCCTTCTTGCGGCCCGTGATGGTCAGGTAGCCCTCGTCGTCCAGTTCGCCGAGGTCGCCGGTGTGCAGCCAGCCGTCGGGCGCGGCGGGCACGACCCCGCCCGCCTGGGGGTCCCAGTAGCCGCGCAGCACATGGTCGCCGCCGACCAGGATCTCGCCGTCCGCCGCTATGCGGATCCGCGTCCCCGGCAGCGGCCAGCCCACCGTGCCCAGACGGGGTTTGAGCGGGGGTGTCACCGTCGAGGCGCCGGTGGTCTCCGTCAGGCCGTAGCCCTCGAAGATCTCGATACCGGCACCGGCGTAGAACGCGGCGAGGCGGGGGCCGAGCGGGGAGCCGCCGCAGATGGCGTAACGCACCTTGCCGCCCATGGCGTTGCGGATCTTGCGGTAGACGAGCGGGTCGTAGAAGGCGCGGGCCGTCTTCAGGGAGCGGGACGGGCCGGCTCCCGCCCCCGTCTGGCCGGCCTCGACCGCCTCGCCGTAGCGGCGGGCCACCGACTCCGCGCGGTCGAAGGCCGAGAGCCGTCCGCCCGCCTCCGCCTTCGCCCGAGCGGTGTTGAAGACCTTCTCCAGCATGTACGGGATGGTCAGCAGGCAGGTGGGCCGGAAGCTCGCCAGGTCGGGCAGCAGGTCCGCGGGCGCCAGGCTCGGCGCGTGGCCGAGGCGCACCCGGGCGCGCACACAGGCGACGGCGACCATCCTGCCGAAGACGTGGGACATCGGCAGGAAGAGCAGGACGGAGGCCTCTTCACCGGTCCGGGCCTTGAAGACGGGGTAGAGCAGCTCGATGGCGTTGTCCACCTCGGCGAAGAAGTTGCCGTGGGTGAGGGCGCAGCCCTTGGGGCGGCCGGTGGTGCCCGAGGTGTAGATGAGGGTGGCGAGGGTGTCGGGGCCCAGGACGCCGCGGCGCACCTCGACTTCCTGGTCGGGTACGCGCGCACCGGCTTCCGCGAGCGCGTCGACGTGGCCCTTCTCCACGACCCACACCCGCCGCAGGTCGGGGAGGTGGGGAAGTTCGGGGCCGAGGGCGGCGGCCTGGCCGGCCGTCTCCGTGACCAGGGCGACCGCGCCGGAGTCGTGCAGGATCCAGCGGGTCTGGAAGACGGAGGAGGTCGGGTAGACGGGGACGGTGACCAGCCCGGCCGCCCACGCGGCGAAGTCGAGCACCGTCCACTCGTAGACGGTGCGGGCCATGACGGCGATCCGGTCACCCGGCATCAGGCCCTCGGCGATCAGCCCCTTCGCGACGGCCAGGACCTCGGTGGCGAATCGTTCCGCCGTGACGTCCCGCCAACTGCCGTCCGTCGTCTTCCGGCTGAGCACCACCGCGTCCGGCGCCGTGCTCGCGTTCTCGAACGGCAGGTCGGCGAGCGATCCGTGCCGCACCGGCTTCGCGAACGGCGGTACGGACGCTTCCCGTACGACCCCGTCCAGCCGCCGGGTCTCCGGCTCGACCAGGACGGGTGCTCCGTAGTCGTCGGCGTCGACAGCGGTGGAGGAATGCGTGGTGGACACGGGCGGCTCCTGGGGCGTGCAGGGGAACTGCGTGATGCCACGACGTACGTGCCCCGCACGCCGAGGCGCTCACCGGTGGCCGGCGGGAAAAGGGGTCACCACCGGTCGGTGCGGAGATCGTACGGCGCTGACGTGGAAGGTCTGTGCGGGTTCGGGGATGGTCCCGGGCCGGGGGTGTGCAATGTTGCGGGTTACGTGAGGGTCACTCACGTACGCTCCAGGATCGCCGTCACCCCCTGGCCGCCCGCCGCGCAGATAGAGATCAGTCCGCGTGCGGGGGCGTCCCGTTCTGCGAGGAGTTTCGCCAGGGTGGCCACGATGCGGGCGCCGGTGGCGGCGAAGGGGTGGCCGGTGGCCAGGGACGAGCCCGCCACGTTCAGCCGGGCGCGGTCGACGGGCGCGAGGCCGCGCTTCTCCCAGGCGGCCAGCGTGGCCAGCACCTGGGAGGCGAACGCCTCGTGGACCTCGATCAGGTCGAAGTCCGCCATGCCGAGACCGACCCGCTCCAGCATGCGCGGGACCGCGTACGCGGGTGCCATCAGCAGCCCGTCCTCGCCGTCGGCGACGTCCCCGTGCACGAAGTCCACGGCGGCCGTCTCGTACGCGGTCAGGTGGGCCAGCGGCTCCAGGCCCCGCTCCGCCGCCCACTCCTCGCTCGCCAGCAGCACCAGCGCGGCGCCGTCCGTGAGCGGGGTCGAATTGCCCGCCGTCATGGTCGGGTCGGGACCGTCGAGGCCGAACACCGGCTTCAGTGCGGCGAGTTTCTCCACCGTCGAGCCGGGGCGCAGGTTCTGGTCGCGGGCCAGGCCCCGGAAGGGCACCACCAAGTCCTGGAACAGACCGCGTTCGTACGCCGCCGCCAGCCGCTGGTGACTGGTCGCCGCCAGTTCGTCCTGGTCCTCGCGGGTGACGCCCCAGGCGCGTGCGGTGACCGCGGCGTGCTCGCCCATGGACAGGCCCGTGCGCGGTTCGGCGTTGCGCGGGATGTCGGGGACCAGATGGCCGGGGCGCACCTTCGCCAGGGCCTTCAGCCGGGCGACGGGCGTCTTCGCGCGCCGCGCCTCCAACAGCACCTTGCGCAGAGTGTCGTTGACGCCTAGGGGCGCGTCGCTCGCGGTGTCGGCGCCGCCGGCGATCGCGGCCTCCGTCTGGCCGAGGGCGATCTTGTTGGCGGCGGCGACGACCGCCTGGAGCCCGGTGCCGCAGGCCTGCTGGATGTCGTAGGCGGGGGTGCGGGCGTCGAGCGCCGAGCCGAGGACGGTCTCGCGGGCGAGGTTGAAGTCACGGCTGTGCTTGAGGACCGCACCGGCGACCAACTCACCCACCGCGCCAGGGGCTTGCAGCTCGTACCGCTCGACGAGGCCGTCCAGCGCGGCGGTGAGCATCTCCTGGTTGGAGGCGGTGGCGTAGGGGCCGTCGGAGCGGGCGAAGGGGACGCGGCTGCCGCCGATGACCGCGACGCGCCGGACGGCGGCCGGCCCCGGGGGGTTCGGCTTGAGGGTGCTCATCTCGACCTGCTCCTCACTGTGACATACCCTTACCTCCGGTAACCTTACTCCAGAGTAAGCAAGGCGAGACCACACCGGGAGTCCCCCATGGCCGACCGCTATCTGAGCTTCACCGGCACCGCGCCCGGCCGCTTCCTCACGCGCCGCCTGGGACTCCCCCGGCCGGCGCCGCTGCGGCGCTGGTCACCGGAGCGGCCGGACCTGGACGGCGGCCTGCTCCACCTCACGGCCGGCAAGTCCGACCTCGACCTCGCACCCGTCCTCGCCCGCACCGGACCCGCCCCGGACGACACCACGGGCCGGCCCGCCGCCGTCGTCCTGAACGCCACCGGGGTACGGGACGTCGAAGGGCTCGCCGAGGTGCACGCGGCCCTGCATCCCGTCGTACGGTCGGTCGCCACGAGCGGCCGGATCGTGGTGCTCGGCGCCCCGCTCGACCCCGCCGACCACCATCAGGCCGCCGCCCAGCAGGCGTTGGAGGGCTTCACCCGCTCCCTCGGCAAGGAGACCGGCCGGGGCATCACCGTGAACCTGGTCCGCCTCACCGACGCCCCCGCCGCCGAGTCCACCCTCCGCTTCCTGCTCTCCCCCAGGTCCGCCTACGTCAGCGGCCAGGTGATCGGCGTCGGAGCATACGAGACCGCCGCCCCGTACGACGTGGACCGTCCCCTGTCCGGCCGTACCGCCCTGGTGACCGGCGCCGCGCGCGGCATCGGCGAGGCGGTCGCCGAGACGCTGGCGCGGGACGGCGCCGAGGTGGTCGTCCTCGACGTACCGGGGGCCGAGGCGGACGCCCGGCGCGTCGCCGAACGGCTCGGCGGGATCGCGCTCCCCCTCGACATCACCGCCGCCGACGCGGGCGCCCGCATCGCCGAAGCCCTCCCCGACGGCCTCGACGTCCTCGTCCACAACGCGGGCATCACCCGTGACCGGCGGCTGGTCAACATGCCGGCCGAGCGCTGGAGTCCGGTGCTGGAGGTGAACCTGGCGAGCGTGCTGCGCACGACCGACGCGCTGCTCGCCGCCGGCACCCTGAAGCGCGGTGGACGGATCGTCGCCACGGCGTCCATCGCGGGGATCGCCGGGAACGCCGGCCAGACCAACTACGGGGCGAGCAAGGCGGGCATCACCGGCCTGGTCCGCGCCCTCGCGCCGCACGCGCTCGACGGGCACGGGGTGACGGTGAACGCCGTGGCGCCCGGCTTCATCGAGACGAAGATGACGGCGGCCGTTCCGCTGTTCATCCGGGAGGCGGGCCGCCGGATGAACTCCCTCGCCCAGGGCGGCCTGCCCATCGACGTCGCCGAGACCACCGCCTGGCTCGCCCACCCGGCCTCCGGCGCGGTGAACGGGCAGGTCGTACGGGTCTGCGGCCAGAGCCTGCTGGGGGCGTGAGCGTTCCATGACGTCCGCACCGACCGTCGTCCTCCCGCACTCCCCGGCCCTCCCTCCGCTCCTCGCCCGCGGCGCCCTGCTGTCGCCCTTCAGGCGCCCCCGTCCCGACGCCGCCCACCCCCGCACCCGGCTGGTGCTGCCCGCCCTGCGCGTCGACACCGCCCGGCTCGCCGCGTACGAGCGGGTGTGCGGCTTCCCGACCGGCTTCCCGGCCGGCTCCCCGGCCGGCGAGGCCGCGCTGCCGGTGACGTATCCGCACGTGCTGGGCTTCCCGCTCGCCATGCGGCTGATGAGCGGGCCGGACTTCCCGCTCCCGCTCCTCGGCCTGGTCCACACGTCGGTACGGATCACCCGGCACCGGGCGACACCGGCCACGGGCGCGTACGGGCTGACGGTGTACGTCGACGGACTGGCCCCGCACCGGCGCGGCACCCAGGCCGCCGTGGTCACCGAGATGCGGGACGGCGGGGACGTCGTGTGGGAGTCGCGGAGCACGTATCTGGCCCGCCACCGGACCACCTCCGGACGGCAGAAGGACCAGGAGGAAGAACGCGAACCCCTGCCCGCCGTCGACGAGTGGCGGCTGGCCGGGGACGTCGGACGGCGCTACGGTGCCGCGTCCGGCGACCGCAATCCGATCCATCTGCACCCGCTCACCGCCCGCCTCTTCGGCTTCCCCCGCGCCATCGCGCACGGCATGTGGACCGTGGCCCGCTGCCTCGCCGCCCACGGCACCCCGGACACGGCGGAGGTCCGCGCGGACTTCCGGGCGCCGGTGCTGCTGCCGGGGACGGTGACGTACGCGGCGGAGGGCGGACGCTTCGAACTGCGCGGCGACGGCGACCGGGTTCACATGACCGGGGAGGTCCGCCCCGTCTGAGCCCCGTCAGGCACCGCTGTCGTCGTCCGGCGGGGTCCAGCGGCGGCCGGCCATCAGGTCGCCGAGGCCCGCCCAGGCGAAGTTCATCAGGGTCCCCGCCGACTGCCGGGCCGTGACACCGGGGGTGGCGTTGGCCCAGTCCGCGAGGGACTCGGCGGCACCGACCAGGGCCTCCGCGAGCCCGGAGACCTCGCGTTCGGGGAGGTCCGGGTCGCGGTGGGCGTCGCGGGCGGCGACGAGGATGAGCTGCGTCACGAACGCCACGATCTCCGCGCGCATCGCGGCGACCTCGGCGGCGAACACCTCGCCGTGGGTGCGGGCCTGGAGGTGCAGCACCGCCCAGCCGTCCGGATGCCGGGCGGTGTGCGTGAAGAACGCCGTCAGACCCGCCCAGAGCTGCCGGTCGGCCGGCAGCTCCGGGCGGGCACCGGCGCGCACGGCCTCGACGAGGGCCTTCGCCTCACGCCGGATGCACGCGGTGAACAGGTCTTCCTTGGAGTTCAGGTACAGGTACACCAACGGCTTGGACACACCCGCCAGTTCGGCGATCTCGTCCATCGACGCGGCCATGTACCCCCGTTGACCGAAGGTCCGTACGGCGGCGTCCAGCATCTGCTGTTCACGGACCGCACGCGGCATCCGCTTCGTCTTCACGGCACCCATGGGACACAGCGTACGGTCCGTCTCCTAGCGCGGGTCCCGGCCGCCGTCGTTCCCCGGTCCCCCCAGGTCGCCGAGGACGGGCCGTTCGCCCGCCGTCAGCCGCGGCAGCAGCTGCGCGGTGAACAGCGTGGCCAGCGCCGAGGTGTCGGTGCCGCCGTCGGTGCGGACCACCACCGGCTGCGGGGCCTTCCCGGCCAGCCCGGCGCCCACCTCCAGGCGCCTGCGGGCCAGTTCGTACTGGAGCACCGCCCGGTTGTCCCGGTAGGCCTTGGCCAGGGCGCGCTGGGCGCGGGCCTCGTTCTCGGCGGCGATGAGCCCGCTGCGACCACGCGTCTCGATCTCGATCCGCACCCGCTGGGCCTCGGTCTCCTGCCGCTCCAGCAACTGGGCGACCTGCTCACGGGCCCGGTTCAGTGCGGCCTTCACCTCGACGATACGGGCGTCGCGCACCTTCTTGGCCCGCTCGATGTCCATGCCCAGGCTGTCGATGCGCCGCTTGCGGGTCAGGCCCCACTCCTGTTCGTAGGCGGTGCGCTCCTTGGCGATCCGCTCCCGGGTGGCCAGGTGGTGCTGGTACTGCGTCGGCAGCTGCACGTCGGGGATGTTGCAGCCGGTGATGCGCACGCCGTAGCCGGACAGCTGCCGGTTGAGCAGTTCCTGCATGTCGGCCACGTCCGAGCCGCGCAGGTCGTAGGCGCGCTGGGTGCGCATCCGGCGGGCCCGCTGCCGGATCGCGTCCTGTACGGCGCTGGACAGCACCAGGTCGAAGTTGCCGGCGCCGATGGTGCGGACGAACAGCACCGCGTCGGTGATGCGGAACTTGAGGAAGAACTCGATCGAGCGCAGCGGCACGTTCTCCTGCGTGGGGCAGGCCATGACGGGCGCCGAGTACGGGATCTCGGTGGCCGTGTCGACGACGAAGTCGACCCGCGACCAGGGGTGCCACAGGTAGTGCCGGCCGGCGTCCAGGGTGCGGGTGACGGCGCCGTAGCGGGTCAGCACACCGTTGGTGCCCTGCTCGATCTCGACGATCGAGGAGCGCCACCACCACAGCGCGCCGATCAGCAGCAGCACCGCGCCGCCGACGTGGGCGAGGGTGGCCAGCGTGCCGTAGGCGAGGTCGGCCACGCCGTCGGAGCCGGCCTCGCGCAGCGTCAGCATCACGCCCGTCAGCAGGGCGTAGGCGCCGAGCCAGAGCGGCAGCATCCACCACAGCCGGCGGCGGTGGCGGGGGATGATCACCGGGATGAGGGTGTCGGCCTCACCGCCGCGCAGCAGCCGGGCGATGTCGCTCCAGGGGGCGACGGCCTCGGAGATGACCGAACGGCGTCGGATACGGGCGGAGCTCACTGCTGGGCCTCCTCGGCGGACTCGGACACATCGCTTGCTCCGGCGGTCTCCGCGGACACGGGCACCTCGCCCGCCCCGGCGCCCTCGGGCACCTGCGGCACCGTCGGCCGGTCGGCCGCCAGCAGCGCGCCGATCTCCTCCTCGCGCGCGGCTATCCGCTCGGACACCTCCGCCAGCCGGCCCCGTACGGCGGCCATGTCCGCGTCGGTGAACAACTCGGCCCCGCGCTCGCCAACCAGCTCACGGGCCAGTTCGAGGAAGTCGATCCCGGCCGCGCCGGTGCCGTCCGCACCGCCGATGCGCACCAGGCGGGGCAGGTGGTCGGCGACCTGCTCCAGGGTGTCCAGCACCTGCTGCTGGTAGCGGTACTCGAGGATCTCCGGCGCCTGCGCCGCGGTCACCGCGCGGATGTCGAGGGCCTGCGCCTCCAGCAGCGCCGCGTTGGCCTTGGCCTCCGACTCGGCCTGCACGTAACGCTGGCGGGCCAGCGCCTCGGCGCGGTTGGTCTCGCGCTCCACGGCGGTGTCCATCTGCGCCTGGTACTGGGCGATGTCGGCCTGGATCGCGGAGAGCGTCTCCTGACTGGAGGCGAGTTCCCGGCTCAGGTCGCCCTCGTCCTGCTCCTTGCGGAGCTGGAGCGCGTACTCGTGCGTGTACGCCTCCTTGGCCATGCGCACCATCTCGGGGGCGGCCAGGTCCATCCGGTACCGCCGCTCCGAGGGCTCGGCGTGCGTGATGTTGGCGTTGGTCAGCTCCACCGCGGGACGGAACTGCTGGTTGAGCTGTTCCAGCAGCCGGCCGCTGTCCTCACCGACCATGTCGTAGATGCCGGCCGCCTCCTGCTCGTAGATCAGGCTGCGGATGGTCTCGCTGACGGCGTTGCCCAGCTTCTCCTCGAACCCGCGCACGGCACCGAGGGTGTAGACGAACTCGACCGGGTCGCTGATCCTGAACTGGATGAACAGGTCGATGGACGCCTTCACCCCGCCCTTGGTCGGGGCCTCGCGCACCGGCGCGTTGAACGGGTACTCGCGGGTCGTGTTGACGATGTACGACACCCGCTTCCAGGGGCTGAGCAGGGTGACCCGGCCGGGTCCGACGACCTTCTCCAGCTTCCCGAACCGGGTGATCATCGCCTGGCAGCCGTCCGGCACCATGACCAGGCCCTGCCGCCACCACACGAACACGACGGCGAGCAGCGCGACGACCCAGTAGTGCGCTCCGAACAGCGGGTTCGTCAGCCCGTCGCCACCGGTCGCCGACACGACCGAGGTGCCCACGGCGCCGATCACCAGCAGCGACAGCACCGGCAGCATGGACAGCAGGGAACGGCCCTTGGGCATCACCATCGGGCAGATGGCGTGCACCACCTTCCCGTCCTCGCGCAGCTGCTCGCTACGGCCGAGCGCCTCCCCGGCCTCGTCCAGCGGCACCGTCTTCTGCCGCATGACGGTGTCGACGGAGCTTCCGTCCTGTTCCCGGGCCGCCGGGAAGTCGGCCGGGTCCATCCCCTCGCCCTCGGCCTCCTGACGGCCGCCCTGGTCGTCCCCGGCGCCGCCTCCTCCGACGCGGCGGCGCAGTTCGTCCTGGGCCGCCGTCCGTGGATCGGTGCCGGAGGCGACCGCCTCGGCGACGTTGCGCAGACTCTGCGCCCGCGTGCGTGCCACGGGTTCCCCCTTCGCGTGTGGTGCTGATCCCTGCCGGATCGCTCATGTGGTTCATGTGATGCATGTGATGCATGTGATGCACGTGATTCCACACCATGAGGGGGACAGGAGTAAGGGGCGCCCCCAGCAACGGTCACCTGTCGGTGGTTGCCGGAAAGCGCCCCTCACGCCCGGGGACGGGGACGGTCAGGCCGCCGCGGGGACCCGCTGGGGCTCGTCGGCCGGGGTCTCGTCGACCGGCGAGGCGTGGACCGAGTCGTACGCCTTCCGGTCGAGCAGGCCCTCACGGGCGGAGACGATGACCGGGACCAAGGCTTGCCCGGCGACGTTCGTCGCCGTGCGGATCATGTCCAGGATCGGGTCGATGGCGAGGAGCAGGCCCACGCCCTCCATGGGCAGGCCCAGGGTGGAGAGGGTGAGGGTGAGCATGACCGTCGCGCCGGTGAGACCGGCCGTGGCGGCGGAGCCCACCACCGAGACGAACGCGATCAGCAGGTAGTCGCCGACGCCGAGCTGGATGTCGAAGATCTGGGCGACGAAGATCGCGGCGATGGCCGGGTAGATCGCGGCGCAGCCGTCCATCTTGGTCGTCGCCCCGAACGGGACGGCGAACGACGCGTACTCCTTCGGTACGCCCAGGCGCTCGGTGACCTTCTGGGTCAGCGGCATGGTGCCGACGGAGGAGCGGGAGACGAACGCCAGCTGGATCGCGGGCCAGGCGCCCTTGAAGAACTGCACCGGGCTGGCCTTGGCGACGGTCGCCAGCAGCGCCGGGTAGACGCCGAAGAGGACGAGCGCGCAGCCGACGTAGATGTCGGCGGTGAAGGTGGCGTACTTGCCGATCAGGTCCCAGCCGTAGGTGGCGATGGCGTTGCCGATGAGGCCGACGGTGCCGAGCGGGGCGAGCCGGATGACCCACCACAGGGCCTTCTGGAGGAGTTCGAGGACGGACTCGCTCAGGGTGAGGATCGGCTGGGCCTTCTCGCCGAGCTGGAGGGCGGCGATACCGGCGACGGCGGCCATGAAGACGATCTGGAGCACGTTCAGCTCGGTGAACGGCGTGATGACGTCGGTCGGCACGATGCCGGTCAGGAAGTCGATCCAGGAGCCGGTGTGCTCCGGCTCGGCGCCGTCCGCCGGGGTGAGGCCTGTGCCGGCGCCCGGGTTGGTGACCAGGCCGATGACCAGGCCGATCGCCACCGCGATCAGCGAGGTGATCATGAACCAGAGGAGGGTGCGCGAGGCCAGCCGGGCCGCGTTGTTGACCTTCCGCAGGTTGGTGATGGAGACCAGGATCGCGAAGAAGACGAGCGGGGCGACGGCCAGCTTCAGCAGGCCGATGAAGGTGCCGCCGACCTTCTCCAGGGTGGTGACCAGCCAGGAGACGTCCTGGCTGCGGGCGAGCCAGCCGAGCAGGACACCCAGGACCAGGCCGGCGAGTATCTGGGCCCAGAAGGGCGCGCGTATGGGCAGCTTTGACTGCGTGTTCGTGGACACGGACATGCTCCGGTGAGGGGGGACGCGTAAGGAAGGTGACGTGGACTTCGGGGTACGGCGGAACGTCGGTGACGACGGCCGGGAACGTCAGTGACGACAGTTCGCGGAAGTGACCCGGCAGAGGTCCACGTGCAGGCGCGCCACGAGCGGAACACTCCGGGGCGTGGGGAACACGGCTGCTGACTTCACCCGGAGACCGTAACACCTGAGCTTTGAGTTCCTCAAAGCCTTGCTTTGAGAGGTGGGAAGCCAAAGGCGCCCATACAACGCAAAGCGCCCCGGTTTCCAGGGAAGTTCGGAAACCGGGGCGCCCGAGCGCGGTGCGCGGATGTGACGGACGTTACGAGGTCTGCGCGCGGGCGGTCTCGTCGGCCGTGTCCTCCATGTTGCGGTTGGCCTCCAGGTTGGCCTTGGCCCGGTCCACCCGCTGCACGATCCGCTCGGAGGCCCGGTCCCGCTCCTTGCGGAGCACGACGAAGCTGATCGGGGCCGAGACCAGCAGCGCGAGCAGCACGACCCACAGGCCGTTGGAGTCGCCGAGGCCGCGCGGGGCGAGGCCGGAGTAGACAAGGCCCCAGACGACCACGAGGCAGCCCACGAAGATCCCGAGGCGCATCAGTGTGTAGCGGAGCATCTCATCCACTCTTCCCTGCGTACGGTCAGAACGCCCCAAAGGGACGACGTCCAGTGAAGCACGGCCGGGCGTGGATCTTTCAGCGGGGTACGGGGCTCAGGCCAGCGGCAGCAGCATGACGACGTCGTCGCGGTCGTCGCCCGGGGCCACGCGGATGGCGTCCGGGACCCGGCCGACCTCCTTGTAGCCGCAGGAGGCGTAGAAGCGCTCCAGGCCGAGGCCGCCGCGGCAGGTGAGCCGGATCGCCTCGATGCCGTCGACGGTGCGGGCGGACTCCTCGGCGGCTGCGAGCAGGTCACGGCCGTAGCCCTTGCCCTGGTGGCGGGGGTGGACCATCACCGTGTAGAGCCAGAGCCAGTGGGTCATCAGGTGGTGGGTGTTGAAGGTGAGGAACGCCGTCGCGGCCACCCTGCCCTCCTCGTCGTGCCCGACGAGCAGGCGGGAGCGTTCCTCCGCCATCGACACGAACTGTCGCACCAGGCCGGGGCGGATGTCCTCACGGGTCACGGGCGGTACGAAGCCGACCGCCCCGCCGGCGTTGGTGACGTCGGTCCACAGGTCGAGGATGCCGTCGCGGAGTTCGGGGGTGACGACGGGATCGAACGTGAAGGTAAGGGGCATGTGAGGATGCTAACCCTTACTTCAGGGCTTGCGCAGGGAGGGGAGGCCGCCCTGCGCGGGCACGAAGGGCTCCGCCGTGGGGGTTCGGAGCCGTGCCGACTGCGGCTGAGCGGGGGTTGATCGCGCAGTTCCCCGCGCCCCTGAGGTGGGACCAGCCACTCGGCGCCTTCCACGCGGCGGAGCCGCACATGGGCACAGCCCTGCGCGCCTGGAGGACTTCTCGAGTCACCGAGTCGGGTGGTGGGTGGGCGGGGGCCCAGGGGGCGGGAGCCCCCTGGCGGGGTCGAAGGGGCGGAGCCCCTTCACCTCACACGCGCATCGGCTGGGGGGACTCCCGGCGCGCCGGATCGGGACCGTCGTACTCCCGGATCACCTCGTACCGGGTGTTCCGTTCCACCGGCCGGAACCCCGCGTCGCGGATGAGGTCCAGCAGATCCTCACGGGTGAGCTTGTTCGGCGTACCGAAGTCGTCCGCGTCATGCGTGATCTTGTACTCGACCACCGACCCGTCCATGTCGTCCGCCCCGTGCTGCAGCGCGAGCTGCGCCGTCTGCACGCCGTGCATCACCCAGAACACCTTGACGTGCGGCACGTTGTCGAACAGCAGCCGCGACACCGCGAACGTCTTCAGCGCCTCCGCGCCGGTCGCCATCCGCGTCCGCGCCTGGAGCCGGTTGCGTACCTTGCCGTCCTTCATGTCCACGAAGTCGTGCTGGTAGCGCAGCGGGATGAAGACCTGGAAACCGCCGGTCTCGTCCTGGAGTTCACGCAGCCGCAGCACGTGGTCCACGCGGTGGCGGGGCTCCTCGATGTGGCCGTACAGCATGGTGCACGGCGTCCTGAGCCCCTTCTCGTGCGCCAGCCGGTGGATCCTCGACCAGTCCTCCCAGTGGGTCCGGTGGTCGACGATGTGCTGCCGCACCTCCCAGTCGAAGATCTCCGCCCCGCCACCGGTCAGTGACTCGAGGCCCGCGTCGATCAGCTCGTCGAGGATCTCGGAGGCGGACATCCCGGAGATGGTCTCGAAGTGGTGGATCTCGGTGGCCGTGAAGGCCTTCAGCGAGACGTCCGGCAGCGCGGCCTTCAACTCCCTGAGCGAGCGCGGGTAGTAGCGCCACGGCAGATTGGGGTGCAGCCCGTTGACGATGTGCAGCTCGGTGAGGTTCTCCCCCTCCATCGCCTTGGCGAGCTTCACCGCCTCCTCGATGCGCATCGTGTACGCGTCCTTCTCCCCCGGCTTGCGCTGGAAGGAGCAGTACGCGCAGGAGGCGGTGCACACGTTCGTCATGTTGAGGTGGCGGTTGACGTTGAAGTGCACGACGTCGCCGTTCAGCCGCGTCCGCACCTCGTGCGCCAGCCCGCCCAGCCAGGCCAGGTCGTCCGACTCGTACAGCGCGATGCCGTCCTCACGGGTCAGGCGTTCGCCCGCCCTGACCTTCTCCTCCAGCTCGCGCTTGAGCCCGACGTCCATGCCGATCCCTCTTTCCCTCTTCAGACAGACCCGGTCAACCGTACGCCCCGACTACTCCACCTCTTCGGGCAGCTCACCGACGCGGTTCTCCCACTTGGTGGAGAGCACGATGGTCGTACGGGTCCGGGAGACGCCCTTGGTGCCGGACAACCGGCGGATGATCTTCTCCAGGCCGTCCACGTCGGTCGCCCGCACCTTGAGCATGAAGGAGTCGTCGCCGGCGATGAACCAGCAGTCCTCGATCTCCTTCAGGTCCTTCAGCCGCTGCGCCACGTCCTCGTGGTCGGCGGCGTCGGAGAGCGAGATGCCGATCAGGGCGGTCACGCCGAGACCGAGCGAGGCGGCGTCCACGGTGGCGCGGTAGCCGGTGATGACACCGGCCGCCTCCAGCCGGTTGATGCGGTCGGTGACGCTGGGGCCCGACAGTCCGACGAGGCGCCCCAGCTCCGCGTAGGAGGCCCGGCCGTTCTCTCTCAGGGCCTGGATGAGCTGCCTGTCCACCGCGTCCATCGAATCGAAGCCTTCCACTGGAACCGAAGAGGTCTGAAAGTTCTGCACGTGCCGGGGTGCTGCGGGAAGTGCTCAGTCCGTGCGGGATCCGCCGCCGAGTTCGCCCTTCCAGCGGCGGTAGAGCCGGTGCTCGACACCCGCCGCGTCGAGTACGCGTCCGGCGACGAAGTCCACCAGGTCCTGGATGTGCGTCGCGCCCGCGTAGAAGGCCGGCGAGGCGGGCACCACGGTCGCGCCCGCGTCGTCCAGCGTCACCAGGTGCCGCAGCGTCTGGCCGTTCAGCGGGGTCTCCCGTACGGCCACGATCAGCGTGCGTCCCTCCTTCAGGGTGACGCTCGCCGCCCGCTGCAACAGGTCCTTGGACAGCCCGAGCGCCACCCCGGCCACACAGGCCGTGGAGGCGGGCACGATCAGCATGCCCTTGCTCGGATACGACCCCGAGGACGGCCCGGCCGCGAGGTCACCGGCGGCCCAGTGCCGTACGCCGTCGAGGTCGACGGTGAACGTGTCCGGCTTGCCGTCCGCACCACGGGACAGCCATTCCCGCAGGTCGTCCCGCCAGTGGGCGTCCCGGAAGGCGATGCCGGTCTCGTCCAGCAGGGTGAGCCGGGAGGCCCGGCTGACGACGAGGTCGACACTCTCGCCCGCCGCCAGAAGCGCACGCAGCACAGCGGCTGCGTAGGGCGTCCCGGACGCCCCTGAAACCCCCACGATCCAAGGCCTGCGCCGCGTTTCTCCTGCGTTCACATCTTGAGCCTACCGGCGGACGTCGGGCTTCCGTTCTCAGGACCGGCCGAAGGCCTTCGGGCCCGGCGCCCCGGGCGGCTAAAGTGCGGAGGCAACGCGGGACGAGGGGGGAACAGTGGCCAAGGTCAACATCAGTCTCGACGCCGAACTCGTGGTGGAAGTGATGGTCCTGGCGGGGGTCGGCTCGCCCCAGGACGCGATCGAGGTGGTCGTGCGCGACTACATCGCCCGCGGCCACCGCACGGAGGCCCGCACCGAACTCAGGGACCAGGGCCTGCGCGAGGTCGACGCCAAGCCGCAGGAGCCCCAGGGCTGAGTTCCCGGCCGCGCACCGGCGCCCTACACGGTCAGACCCCGCACCAGCAGATCCAGCAGCGCGCACACGAACAACGCGATGCCGATGAAGCCGTTGACGCTGAAGAACGCCCGGTTCAGGCGGGTCAGATCGTTCGGGCGGACGATCGTGTGCTCGTAGACGAAGGCCCCGGCCACGATCAGCAGGCCGAGCCAGAAGAAGGCGCCGGCGTCGGTCAGGAGCGCGTACCAGACGAAGAGGGCCGTCGTGACGGTGTGGCAGGCGCGGGCGCCCCGGATCGCCGCGGGGATGCCGAAGCGGGCCGGGACCGACTTCACGCCGATCTCGCGGTCGGTGTCGACGTCCTGGCAGGCGTAGATCAGGTCGAAGCCGCCGATCCAGACGCCGACCGCGAGGCCGAGGACGACCGCGTCCCAGGACCACGACCCGGTGATCGCCAGCCAGCCGCCGACCGGGCCCATGGCCTGCGCGAGCCCGAGGATGGCCTGCGGGAAGTTGGTGAACCGCTTGCCGTACGGATACACCACCATCGGGATCACGGCGACGGGCGCGAGGGCGAGGCAGAGCGGGTTGAGCAGGGCCGCCGCGCCCAGGAAGACCACGAGGGCGACGAGCGCGCCGGTCCAGGCGTGCCTGACCGACATCGCGCCGGTGACCAGCTCGCGGTGGGCGGTGCGCGGGTTACGGGCGTCGATCTCGCGGTCGATGATCCGGTTGGCGGCCATGGCGAAGGTGCGCAGGCCGACCATGGCGACGGTGACCAGGAGCAGCCGGCCCCAGTGGATGTTCTCGTCCCACTCGTACATCGCGGTGAGGGCGGCGATGTAGGCGAAGGGCAGGGCGAAGACCGAGTGCTCGATCATCACCAGGCGCAGGAAGGCTTTCGTGCGTCCCGGCTGCTGCGGAAGCGCGGCGGAGGCCGAGGTCACAGTCCGTACTCCTTCCAGCGTCGGTCGACGAGCGCGGCCGTGTCCGGGTCGGACTCGACCATGTCGGGCCAGCCGCCGTCGCGCGTGTACCCCTCCTCGGGCCACTTCCTCGTCGCGTCGATGCCCGCCTTGCCGCCCCAGAACTGCTGGTACGAGGAGTGGTCGAGGTGGTCGACGGGACCTTCGACGACGGTGAGGTCACGGGCGTAGTCGGTGTTGCCGAGGGCCCGCCAGGACACCTCGTGCAGGTCGTGGACGTCGCAGTCGGAGTCGACGACCACGATCAGCTTGGTCAGCGACATCATGTGGGCGCCCCAGACGGCGTGCATGACCTTCTGCGCGTGCTTGGGGTACTTCTTGTCGATCGAGACGATCGCGCAGTTGTGGAAGCCGCCGGACTCGGGGAGGTGGTAGTCCACGATGTCCGGGACGATGATCTTGAGGAGCGGGAGGAAGAAGCGTTCCGTCGCCCGTCCCAGCGGTCCGTCCTCCGTCGGGGGCCGGCCGACGACGATCGACTGGAGCAGCGGGCGCTTCCGCATGGTCACACAGTCGATCTTCAGCGCGGGGAACGGCTCCTGCGGGGTGTAGAACCCGGTGTGGTCGCCGAACGGCCCCTCGGGCAGCATCTCGCCGGGCTCCAGCCAGCCCTCGATGACGACCTCCGCCTGCGCCGGGACCTGGAGCGGAACGGTCTTGCAGTCGACCATCTCGATCCGCTTGCCCTGCACGAACCCGGCGAACAGGTACTCGTCGATGTCGCCGGGGAGCGGCGCGGTGGACGCGTACGTCACGGCGGGCGGGCAGCCGAAGGCGATCGCGACGGGCAGGCGCTCACCGCGACGGGCGGCCACCTGGTAGTGGTTGCGGCTGTCCTTGTGGATCTGCCAGTGCATGCCGATGGTGCGCCTGTCGTGGCGCTGGAGGCGGTACAGGCCGAGGTTGCGGATGCCCGTCTCCGGGTCCTTGGTGTGGGTCAGCCCCAGGTTGAAGAAGGAGCCGCCGTCCTTGGGCCAGGTGAACAGCGCGGGGAGCCGGTCGAGGTCCACGTCGTCGCCGGTGAGCACGACCTCGTGCACGGGCGCGTCCTTCACCTTCCTCGGCGGTACGTGCGTCATCGCGCCGAGCTTCCCGAACGCCTCGCGCACCCCGACGAACCCGTGCGGCAGCTCGGGCTTCAGCAGCCCGCCGATCTTCTCGGAGATGTCCGCGTACGACTTCAGGCCGAGCGCCTTCAGCAGGCGGCGGTCGGTGCCGTACACGTTCATCGCGAGGGGCATGTCCGAGCCGCGCACGTTCTCGAAGAGCAGTGCGGGACCGCCGGCCTTCTGCACCCGGTCGACGATCTCACCGACCTCCAGATACGGGTCGACCTCGGCCTTGATGCGCTTGAGGTCACCCTCGCGCTCCAGCGCCCTGAGCAGGGAGCGAAGATCGTCGTAAGCCATGCGGTCAAGTATCCCCGAGCGGTTACGCTGGCCCTGTACCGCCCACCGCTTTCGCTGGAGAGGCCCCATGCTGCGGGTGCTGATGTTCCTCGTGCCACTGGCCCTGAGCGTGTACGCGTTCATCGACTGCATCAGTACGAAGGACGACGACATCCGCCACATGCCCAAGCCGCTGTGGGCGATCCTCGTCCTGCTGTTCCCGCTGGTCGGCTCGATCTCGTGGCTGATCGCCGGCAAGAAGCGGCACCCCGCGGGCGGCGCCGCCGGCTCCGCCTGGGGCCGGGGCGGCGGCCGACAGCAGTGGGTGGCCCCGGACGACAACCCGGACTTCCTCAAGTCGCTGGACGAGGAGAAGGACAAGGACGACAGGCCGGGGGACGGCGAGCGGGGCGGACCCGCCTGACCGCCCCGCGTCAGCCCCGGGTCCAGCTCTGGGCGGCCGAGCCGGTGCACGCCCGCCGCATGATCATGCCGCTCGGGGTGGCGTGCTCCAGACACAAGTCGTTGTTCGTGAGGACCACGGTGCCGCCCGAACCGAGACGCCACTCCTGGGCGGTGTCCGCACCGCAGGTCGCGCTGTGCATCGAACCGTAGCCGGACAGGCAGGTGCCGGACGCCTGGTGGACGATCCGGTAGGTGCCGGAGGAGACGCTCCGCAGACTCCAGCGGGCCGTCGCGGCGGTGCAGTCGCCCCCGCCGACATTGCCGTACGAGGCGGTGTCGGAGGCAGTGAGGCACTGTCCGCTCGACGCGTTGCGCAGGGTGAAGCCGCCCGTCGACGGGGCCTCGGCCTCCGTGTCCGTGTCCGAGGAGGAGCCCTCCCCGTCACCGCCGCTGCCCTCCGCGGCTCCGTCGTCCGCGTCCGAGCCGGCACCCGCACCCTCCGCCCCGGCCCCGGCCGGTGACTCCCGGGAGCCGGATCCCGGCTCGTCCGAGTCCTTCGAGTCCTCGGGGTTCTTCGGGTCCTTCGTGGAGGACGCACTGGTGGACGGCGACGGCTTCGCGGACCCGCCGGCCGTCCCCGAGGGCGTCGCGGCGGCGGAGACCGTGACCGACGCGGAGGGGGTGGGCCCCGCCTCGTCGCTGCTGTCGAAGGTGTACGGCAGGAGTGTGAAGGCGAGGGTGGCGCCCGTCGTGACGACGACGGGGATGACCACGGGGATCACCCGGGTCCGGCGGCCGCGCTTCTCCCGCGCCGGCCCGGACGCTTCGGGCGCCCGCGGTTCCTCGGGCTTCGCCGGTGCTGCCGGTCCCTCCGGTTCCTCCGGTTCCTCCGGTTCCTCCGGGACGGTCGGTGTCCGTTCCGCGAACGCGGCCCGTTCGGTCAGCTGCGCGGTGACGGCCTCCGGCCACAGGGGCGGGGTGAACGGACCGTGCCGGTCGGCGAGTCCGACCAGTTCGGCGGCGGTGGGCCGGCCCTCGTAGTCCTTGTCCAGGCAGGCCGCGACGACCTCGGCGAGTTCGGGGTCGAGGGCCCGTACGGCGTCGAGGTCGGGTTCCTCGTGCACGATCCGGTACAGCACGCCGTGCCCGGACTCGTCGCCGAAGGGCGGCCGGCCGCTCGCCGCGTACGCGAGGACGGAACCGAGCGCGAAGACGTCGACGGCCCCGGTCGAGCTGCGCGCCCCCGAGGCCTGTTCGGGGGACATGTAGGCGGGGGTGCCCACCACCATGCCGGTGCGGGTGAGCTGGCTCTGCTCGGCGGCTCGGGCCACGCCGAAGTCGATGAGGGTGAGGCCGTCGAGGGTGAGCATGACGTTGGACGGCTTGATGTCCCGGTGCACCATGTCCAGCGCGTGCACCGCGGCGAGCCCCGCCGCGGCCTCGCGCAGCAGCAGCCACAGGGCGGCGGCCGGCAGCGGCCCCCCGTGGGCTTCGAGGGCCTCGCGCAGGGTGAGGCCGGGGACGTAGGAGGTGGCGAACCACGGGGGCCGGGCGGTGCGGTCCCCCGCGAGCAGCGGGGCGGTGGCGTGCTCGGGCAATCGTGCCAGGTTGTCCAGCTCGTGTCCGAAGCGGCGCAGGAAGTCCTTGTCCTCGGCGACGACCGACGGCAGCAGTTGCTTGACCGCGGCGTACCGCCCCTCGTGCACACCGAGGTAGACACGGCCCATGCCGCCGGCTCCGAGCCGTCCGACGAGCGGGATCGGTCCGATCCGTCGCGGGTCCTCGTCCTTCAGCGGCTCGGCGCCGCTTCCGCCCAGCTCGATCACGCCTGCCCCGTTGTCGTGTTCCGTCACCGCGCCACCGATGGCGGTCCGCCCGTTCCCCCACGACGGGCGGACACGCACGTCGTGGGGGTCAGTCTGGACCAGCGCGGACTAGAATTGGAAGGGAATTCTAGAAATTCACTCAAGAAGCGGCTGGAAGGTACAACGACCCTGCGATGAGCCCCAAGCAGCACCGTGGTGAGGTCACCGCCGAACAGCTTCTGGACGCGGCGCTGCGCGTCTACGGGGAGTCGGGCGAGCAGGGTCTCACCGTCAGCGCGGTGACCGCGGCGAGCGGCGTGAGCCCCGGCAGCCTCTACCACCACTTCGGCAGCATGGACGGCCTGCTGACCGCCCTGCTGATGCGCTGGCTGGAACGGCTGCTGGTCCGGATGGTCACGGCCCTGGAGCAGTCGGACTCCGCCCGGGCCGGCGTCCACGCCCTCGTGGAGGCGTATCTCGCGTTCATCCGCGACCACCGGGACGCGGGCCTCCTCCTCCACTCCTCCCGCGCCGACGAGATCGGGATGCGGCAGGCGAAGCAGTTGCGGGACGCCCAGGAGGCCCGGCTGTCACCGCTGTCCGCGTGGGTGAGCCGGCACGTCGAGTCGGGCGAGGTCGCACCCCTGTCGGTGCCCCTGCTCGAGTCCATGGTCCTGGGGCCGGTCATCGGCGTCAGCCGCCGCTGGCTGACCCTCGGCGACGTCGACCTCGACGAGGCGGCCCGCGTCCTGCCGGACCGGATCTGGCGGTCGATCGGCGCGGACCCCGGGTGAGCGCGGGTGAGCGCGGGCAGGACGCCGGGCGGGTCAGCCGACGAGGTTCCTGATCCGGGCGGCGGTGAGGGCCCGGTCGAAGACCCGTACGTCCCGGACGGCGCCGGGGAAGAAGTCGACGGCCTGACCGCCGTACGACGCCCGGCCGATGATGAAGGGGCCGGTGGCGGACATCGGGTTGGTGTCCTCGGCCTCCGCCTCCTGCACGCCGTTGACGTACAGCCGCAGTGTGCGCGCCGGGCCGTCGCAGACGCCGACGAGGTGGGTCCAGACGTTCACGGCGGGCTCGCTCCGGCCGGCGGCGCGCAGGCCGGGGCGGGAGAGGGCCCAGCGGTTCTCGTCGACGGCGTACTGGAGGTAGAAGGCGCTGGCGTCCCCGGCGTCCTGGCTGACGGCGGTGGCCCAGTTCCCCGGTGCGGCGGAGAGCCGGACCCGGGCGGCGATCGTGAAGCTTTGGCCCTCCCCGGTCTCCACCACCGGTCCCCCGGTCATGATCTGGCCGCCCTGCCCGTCGAAGACGGCTCCGCCTCCGCCGGGCACCCAGGTGACGCCGGTCGCGGTGCCGTCGTGGCCGCCCGCGGTGTCCCGCGCGACCGTGCCCGAGGTCTCGTCGAGGGGCCAGTGCCCGACGGGCCGGACGGGCCGGGGGGCGGCGGAGGGCGAGGACGAGGGGGAGGCCGAGGAGGGTGGCGTGGCCCGGTCCCGGTCCGCGGCGGCCGACCGGTTGAGCCAGAACCCCGCCCCGACACCGGCCGCGGCGACCGCGCCCCCGCCGATGCCGAGGAACAGGAAGGCCCGCCGACTGCCACCACGCTCCCGGCCCGCCCGGCGGCCGGTGAGCTCCGTCGCGGCGGGGGCGGGCTCCGGGGTGGCGCCCACCCGGGTGGCCTGGTCGTGGAACCGCGGCGCCACCGTGGTCGCCTGCCGGGGAAGTACGTTCGTCGGGGCTCCCGGATCCGTGGCACGGGCGCCCGGGAGGGGCGTCCCGGCAGGAGTCGGGGCCCCGGGAGCGTTGCCCTGCTGCGGCCAGGGGCCGGAGTGCCGCAGGGCCATCGTGCTCTCGTTGCCCAGTGCGCCGACCCGGGCGAGGATCTCCCGCGGGGCGGGACGGCGGGCCGGGTCCTTGGCCAGGCAGTCGCCGATGAGGGCGTGCAGGGCGGGGTCGGTGACGGCGCCGATGTCGGGGGTGTTGTGCACCACGCGGTAGAGCAGCGCGGGGGTCGCTCCCTCGCCGAAGGGATTGGCGCCGGTCGCCGCGAAGGCGAGCACCGCGCCCAGGCAGAAGACGTCGCTGGCCGGAGTGATCGCGTCGCCGTTGACCTGCTCGGGCGACATGAACCCGGGCGAGCCGGCCACGAGGCCGGTGCCGGTGATCGAGTCGGCCTCGACGCTGCGGACGATCCCGAAGTCGATGACGCGCGGCCCGTCCTCGGCGAGCAGCACGTTGGAGGGCTTGAGATCACGGTGGACCAGGTTCGCGGCGTGGATCGACACCAGCGCCTCGGCCAGCCCGGCCGCCAGCGCGAGAACCGCCCCCGCCTCGAACGGCCCCCGCTCGACGACCGCCTGCTCCAGCGAAGGACCGGCGATGTAGCTGGTGACCAGCCACGGCAGGGGAGCGTCCGGGTCGGCGTCGACGACCGGTGCGGTGAAGGCACCGCTGACCTTCCGGGCCGCCTCGACCTCACGCCGGAACCGGTCGCGGAACTCGGGCCGGCGCACCAGCTCGGCGTGCACCACCTTCACCGCGACGAGCCGCCCGCCCGGGGAGCGGCCGAGGAAGACCCTGCCCATACCGCCCGCACCCAGCCGGCTGATCAACCGGTATCCCCCGACGGAGCCCGGGTCGTCCGGCTCCAGCGCTGACACAAATGCCTCCCGGCGTGCGATCTCGGCCCGTGCGGGCAGGGCCAAGCATAAAGCCAATCGCACCCGTGTTCGTCGAAGTACCGTACGTCGTACGGTACTTCGACCATCACCCTCCTCCTGGACGCCGCGCTGCGCCGCTGCACGGAGTCGGGCGACCGGGGAGTCGGCGTCGCTCGAAGATCTCTTCGGCCTTCGGGGCGGTGACGGCGCGGGGGAGCCGGCGACGGAGGAGGCCGGGATCGCCGCAGTCCGTGACGCGACCGCGGACGTCGTCGGAGAGGTCGAGGCCCGGAGCCGCGTGCGGGGAGTGCCGCCACGTTCCCGGCCGACCGACGACGGGTCCCGGTTGTGTGAGCATCTTGGCCGATTCCGTTGAGGCGGCGCTCAGATGTGAAGGGCGTGAGCACTCCCTTGGAAAGTGCTCACGCGTTTTCGACAAGGTGGCTCTGCGGGCGGGGCGGCGCACCGCTCCCGGGGGCAGGGTCAGCGCAGGCGGGACGAGGACAGGATCGACAGCAGGTGGGCCGGGACCATCACCCAGGTGATGACGGCGAGTGCGCCCAGGGCCCAGCGGGTCGGTTCGATACCGCCGGTCAGCGTGTCGGCCACCGCCGCGACGAGGAGGACGAGGGACGCCTCGATGCCGTTGGTGACCCGGTGGATCTTGAACGCGGCGGCGATGCGGCGCACCGTGGCGACGCCCTCCGAGCGCGGGCGGGTCGACTCGTCGTCGGCGACGGTCAGGCCGCGGCGGGCGCGGGCCACGTCCACCAGGTCGGTGGAGGCCTTGAGCAGGACGACACCGAGGGCGGTGGCGATGCCGACCGACAGCCAGCCGCCGACACCCGACTCGGCGGCGCGGTAGCCGGCGCCCGCCATCAGCGCCGCGTCGGCGAGATACGCGCCGAGCCGGTCGACGTAGATGCCGGCCGCGCTGTTCTGGCCCTTCCAGCGGGCGACCTCGCCGTCCACGCAGTCGAAGAGCAGGAACAGCTGCATGAGGATCACGGCGAGGACCGCGCCGGTCAGGCCGGGGATCATCAGCGCGGCGCCGGAGGCCACTCCGCACACCACCATGGTCCAGGTGAGCTGGTCGGGGGTGACGGGGGTGCGGACCAGGTGGCGGGTGGTGCGCAGGGAGATCTTCCGCATGTAGAGGCGGCCGGCCCAGTGTTCGCCGTTGCGGCTGTCCATCTTGGCCCGCGGCTGGCAGACCTCCCGCAGCTCCTCCAGTACCGGAGCACCCATGACGTTCCTCCCAGCCCCAACCGCCGCGCGTGCGGCGGTGATCGGGCCAGGGTACAGAGCACGTACGGCGGGCCGCCGACAGGGGACACCGACCCCATGGAGTCGATCGATCCGGTCACCGCCCGCGCCTGGCTCGCCACCGTCCTCGCGGAGGCTCGTGCCGGGCTGGAGGAGGGCGGCGTCCCCGTCGGCGCCACGCTGTACGGCGCCGACGGGACCCTGCTCGGCCGGGGCCGCAACCGCCGCGTACAGGACGACGACCCGTCGACGCACGCGGAGACCGCCGCCTTCCGCGCGGCGGGACGGCAGCGGTCGTACCGCGGTACGACGATGGTGACGACGCTCTCCCCGTGCTGGT
Organism: Streptomyces sp. NPDC059787; assembly: GCF_042732315.1. Classification (NCBI taxonomy): domain Bacteria; kingdom Bacillati; phylum Actinomycetota; class Actinomycetes; order Kitasatosporales; family Streptomycetaceae; genus Streptomyces; species Streptomyces sp. NPDC059787. Next base: position 64,730 of record NZ_JBHWHX010000001.1, on the reverse strand, counting down.
ACTGCTCCGGCCTGGTCCGGCAGTTCGGCATCTCCCGGGTGGTGATCGGCGAGGCGGTCACCTTCCACGGCGGGCACGACTGGCCGGCCGGGCACGGCGTGGAGATCGTGCCGCTGGACGGTCCGGAGTGCGCCGCGATGATGCGGGAGTTCGTCGCCCGTCATCCGCGGCTGTGGAGCGAGGACATCGGGGATCGAACGGGGAAGGCCGGTTCCCTGTGACCTGAGTCGCAGGGAACCGGCCTTCGTGGGGCGTGGGTTCAGAAACCGACGGACCCCAGCGCGCCCAGGCCGACGTCCGCGTACGAGTGCTTGCCGGAGACGAAGATGTTGACGCCGTAGTAGTTGAACAGCCAGCAGCCGAAGGCGAGCAGGGCCAGGTAGGCGGCCTTGCGGCCCTTCCAGCCGGCCGTCGCGCGGGCGTGCAGGTAGCAGGCGTAGGCGACCCAGGTGATGAAGGACCAGACCTCCTTGGGGTCCCAGCCCCAGTAGCGGCCCCAGGCGTCGCCGGCCCAGATGGCGCCCGCGATGATCGTGAACGTCCACAGCGGGAAGACGGCCGCGTTGACCCGGTAGGAGAACTTGTCGAGGGACGCGGCCGCGGGCAGGCGCTCCAGGACGGAGGTGGCGAAGCTGCCGGGCTTGCCGCCGCCGGCGAGCTTGTTCTCGTACGAGTCCTTGAACAGGTAGAGGATCACGCCGACCGCGCCGACGTAGAAGACCGCGCCGCACAGGATCGCCGTGGAGACGTGGATGTACAGCCAGTACGAGTGGAGGGCGGGGACCAGCTGGTCGCTCTCGGTGTAGAGCCAGGTGACGGCGATACCGAGGTCGAGGAGGACCGAGGTGGTGAGGAACAGGCCGAGCCAGCGGACGTTCTTCTTCAGCGCCAGCAGCAGGAGGTACACGCCGACGGCGGTGGTGGAGAAGGTGATGTTGAACTCGTACATGTTGCCCCACGGCGCCCGCTCCACGGACAGCGCGCGGGTGAGCACGCCGCCGAAGGAGAGCAGGAAGGCGAGCACGGTGAGGGAGATGGCGATCCGTCCGTAGAGGTCGCCCTTCTCGTCGCCGCCGTGCGCTCCGGGCCCGTCGGGCACGTCGCGGGAGCCGGTGGCGGCGCGTACGACGACCTTCGGCCGCTCCAGTACGGCGGTGCCGCCGGCCTGGTTGACGGTGACGGCCGGTGCCTTCTTCGCCCGGGCCTCCGCCTTCGGGGTGAGGGCGGCGGCGGTACGGGCGACCTTGCTGCGGCTGCCGAAGGTCCACTCCGCGATGTACGCGAAGAAGGCGAGGGTGTAGACCGCCATAGCGGAGTAGACCAGCACGTTGCTGATCTCCGCGAGGTTCTCGTTGGCCGCGGCGGCCAGATCTGTTGCGGCGGCGAGAGTCATTTCTCAGCCCCTTCGGCAGGTACGGCTTCGGGATCGGTGGCGGTGTCGGTGGGATCGGTCGGATCCGGGGAGGGGTCGGGCGCGCCCGGTGCCCGGTCGTAGAGGATTCCGGCGAGGTCGCCGAGTTCCTCGGGGACCTTCGCGGACTCGCTGCGGCCGAGGCCGGCCATCTCGACGACGGTCACGCCGTCGTCGCCGCGCACCGCGCGCACCCACACGCGGCGGCGCTGGATGAACAGGGAGCCGGCGAGACCGGCGATCGCGGCGACGGCACCGCCGAGCGCCCAGCCGCCGCCCGGCTCCTGGACGACCTGGAAGCCGGCCCACTCCTTGACGTCCTTCTCGAAGGTGACCGAGCCGGCGCCGTCCGGGAGCGTCATGGTCTCGCCGGGCGTGAGCAGCTTCTTGAACAGCTCGCCCTTCGAGTCCTTGAACTCCTTCATCTTGGTCTTGTCCATCTGGTACACGCTCTGCGGAATGCCGGAGTCGGCCTTCAGGTCGCCGTGGTAGGCGGAGAGCGCGAGCACCGGATAGTCCAGCGCGGGGAACTGGGAGAGCATCGTGCCGGCGGCGGAGCCGCCGAAGGTGGGCACGAAGAAGGCGTTGAAGCCGAGCTGCTCCTTCTTGCCGTCCGTGTTGCGGTAGCCGTCGAGGACCTTGACCACGCCGGAGGAGGTGACGTTGGCGTCCAGGGGCAGCAGCGGCACGGCGTCCCGGTAGACGACCTTGCCCTTGCCGTCGCGGACGGTGACGACGGGCGCGTAGCCGTGGCTGACGAGGTAGACCTTGGCGTCGCCGATCTCCAGCGGCTCGTTCACCTTGATGACGGCCGTCTTCTCCTCGCCGTCGGCCCCCTCGGCGTAGGTGACCTCGGACTGGTACGTGCGCGGAGTGCCCTTGTTGGGTCCGGTGCGCTCGTAGGTGCCGGTGAACTCCTTGACGTCGAAGCTGAACGGCACCAGGTCGTCGTTGGTGAAGAGGTTGCCGGACTTGAAGTCGTCGTACTGGGTGAGCGTGTTGGCGAAGCCGTCGCCCTCGACGATCAGCTTGTTGCCCTCGGACTTGAACAACTGGCCCCAGCCGAAGGCGATCAGCATCACGATCAGCGCGATGTGGAAGAGCAGGTTGCCGACCTCGCGCAGGTAGCCCTTCTCGGCGGCGACGGCGTCACCGGCGAGGTGGGCGCGGAAGCGGCGCTTCTTCAGCAGGGCGAGCGCGGCCTCGCGGACCTGCTCGGGCTCGGCCTCGGTGCGCCAGGTGGTGTGGGCGGGCAGCCGGGTCAGCCGGCGGGGCGCGCCCGGCGGGCGGCCGCGCAGCTGGCCCACGAACTGCCAGGTGCGGGGCACGATGCAGCCGATGAGGGAGACGAACAGCAGGATGTAGATCGCGGAGAACCACACCGAGCTGTAGACGTGGAACAGGCCGAGCTTGTCGTAGACGGGCGCGAGGATGTCGTGGCGCTCGCGGAAGTCGGCGACCTGCGTCTCGTCGACCCCGGTCTGCGGGATCAGCGAGCCGGGGATCGCGCCGAGCGACAGCAGCAGGAGCAGCAGCAGTGCGACCCGCATGGAGGTGAGCTGCCGCCAGAACCAGCGGGCCCAGCCGATGACTCCGAGGGAGGGCAGGTTCGGCGCGTCTTCCCTGGGGGCGGTGGACAACTGGGAGCCGGCGGCGCCGAGCTCCTGGTCGTCGGTGGCCCTGGGGGTGTCGTCGTCGGTTGTCGTCTTGCTCATCGGGTCAGATCCCCACAGTGAAGCCGTTGGACCAGGTCTGCATCTCCGCCACGAGACTGTTCCACGCGCCGGTCAGCAGGAGCACGCCGGTCACGATCATCATCGTGCCGCCGATGCGCATCACCCAGGTGTAGTGGCGCTTGACCCAGGCGAACGCGCCGAGTGCCTTGCGGAAGGCCACGGCGGCGAGTACGAAGGGGACGCCCAGTCCCAGGCAGTACGCGATGGTCAGTACGGCGCCGCGTCCGGCGCTCTCCTGCTGCGCGGAGAGGGTGAGCACGGAGGCGAGCGTCGGGCCGATGCAGGGGGTCCAGCCGATGCCGAACAGGGCGCCGAGGACGGGGGCGCCGACCAGTCCGGTCGCCGGCCGCTTGTGGAAGCGGAACTCGCGCTGGGTGAGCCAGGGCATCAGGCCCATGAAGAAGACGCCCATGAGGATCATGAGGACGCCGAGCACCTTGGACAGGACGCCCGACTGTTCCTGGAGGGTCTGCCCGAAGTAGCCGAAGAAGGCGCCGCCGGAGACGAACACGGCGGTGAAGCCGAGTACGAAGAGGGAGGCGCCGGCGACCATGCGTCCGCGCCGGGCCTCGGCCAGGTCGGTGCCGGAGACGCCGGTGACGTAGGAGAGGTAGCCGGGGACCAGCGGCAGCACGCAGGGCGAGAAGAAGGAGACCAGTCCGCCGAGCAGGGCGATGGGCAGGGCGACCAGGAGGGCGCCGTTGAGCACCGTGCCGTTGTAGCCCGTCTCCGCGGCGAGCGTGTGCAGGGCGCTCACGTCACTTCTCCGCGACGACCGGCTCGAGCATCTTCAGCAGGCGTTCCTCGCTGAGCGAGGTCAGCGAGCGGGCCGCGATCCTCCCCTCCCGGTCCAGGACCAGGGTGGAGGGGACGGCCTGCGGGTTGAGGGTGCCCTTCTCGAAGCGGAGCATCAGCTTGCCCGTCGGGTCGTACAGGCTCGGGTAGGGGATGCCGAAGTCCTTCTCGAAGGCGAGGGCGGCCGTGGTGCTGCCGTCCCGTGTGTTGATGCCGACGAACTGCACGTCCTGGTCGGCGTACTCCCCGGCCACCTTGGCGAAGTACTTGGCCTCCGCGCGGCACGGGTTGCACCAGGAGCCCCAGACGTTGAGGACGACGACCTTGCCCTTGTAGTCGGCGACGTCGAGCTGCTTGTCGTCGATGGTCTTCCCGGACAGTTCGGGTGCGGCGACCCGCTTGCCCTCGGGGACCGTGGAGATGCCGTCGGTGCCGGCGACGAAGTTGGTGTTGCCGCCCCCGCCGGACGTCCCGCCCGAGCCGCACGCGGAGACGAGCAGTGCGGCCGCGGCAGCGCCGGCGGCCAGGGTGGCGCGACGGCGGACGCGGAGGGCACGGTCCGAGCGGGGAACGACCCGGTTCGAGCGCTGGGGGGCGCGGCTGGCGGCACTCATGTGAAAAGTTTCGCATGCCCGTTCCGGGGATCTTGAGCACCCCCCTTGCGGGCGGAAACCCGCATATCAGGCGGCGTTGCCAGGGCCTGTTCCGGTGGTGGTGCCGGTGTCCCCGGCGAACGCCTTCCAGCCACCGGCCGGTTCCTGGCCGACGTCCAGGGTGCGGAACCGCTCCAGCACCTCCGGCTTCTGCACGTCCAGCCAGTCGGTGAACTGCCGGAAGGAGACGAGCCTCACGTCGCCGCCCTTCTCCTTCTCCCGCGCGATGTGCTTGAGGGCTTCCTCCACGGCGTCCATGTAGATGCCGCCGTTCCACTGCTCGAAGTGGTTGCCGACGAAGAAGGGTGCGCGATTCGACTCGTATGCCCGCTTGAAGCCGGATATGTACGCCTGGGTCGCCTGCCGTCGCCAGCCCGGGTGGTGGTGGGCGGGCGCGTTGGTCGAGTTGACCGACTGGTTGGCGAGGATGTTGTAGTCCATCGACAGGACCTCGAAGGAGTGGCCGGGGAACGGTATCTGCTGCAGGGGAAGGTCCCATATGCCCTGCTTCTTCGACGGCCAGACCTGGCGTCCGCCGGGCGAGGAGGCGTCGTAGCGCCAGCCGAGCTCGCGGGCGGTGGGCAGCAGCTTGTCCTGGCCGAGCAGACAGGGCGTACGGGCGCCGACGAGCTCCTTGTCGTAGTCGAAGGGGAGCGGCTCCAGGTCGGTCCAGCCGGAGTTGGTCCGCCACTCCTTGACGAAGGACTTGGCCTGCTCGATCTCGCTGCGCCACTGCTGCGGGGTCCAGTTGCCGACGCTGCCGGAGCCGCCGCAGAAGTGGCCGTTGAAGTGGGTGCCGATCTCGTGCCCTTCGAGCCAGGCACGGCGGACGTTCTTCAGCGTGTCCTTGATGTGGCCGTCGGTGAGGTAGCCGATGTCGGAGGCGCCGCGCGGGTTGTTCGGGGGGTCGTAGAGCCGCTTCTTCGACTCGGGGAGCAGATAGAGGCCCGAGAGGAAGAAGGTCATGGACGCGCCGTGCTCCTCGGCGAGGTCCAGGAAGCGCGGGAAGAGGCCGTTGCCGACCTCGCCGGCGCCGTCCCAGGAGAAGACTACGAACTGCGGCGGGGTCTGGCCCGGCTCCAGCGGCACCGGCGCCTCGGGCTGGTGGGGCTGCTCGCCGGTGAAGGAGGTGGAGCCGTCACCGATCGGGCGGGCCGTCTTCGTCGGCTTCGGGTCCGGTTCCGGTGTGCCGGGCCGGTCCTCGGAAGGACGGGAACCGCCGGGGCCGTCCGCGTCCTTGTGGCCGCCGCAGCCGGCCAGCGAGGCGGCGGCGACTCCCGCCCCGAGCCCGAGCATTCCCCTACGGGTGAGACTGCGCATGGCAACCCCGTTCGTCACGTCCTCTGGTGGTCACTCACTCAGAGGACGCGACACAGCCGGGGGTTCCCGGCCGGATGCGGGGGTTTCGCAACGGTTTTCGAAAGCGTGGTTCCGTCGGGCGTCGTACCGGTCCCGGGACCGGTACGACGCCCGTCCGGGACGGGCGTTACGCCCCGAAGGCCTTGCTCTTCCCCTTCACCGGCTTGGCACCGGCCAGCAGATGGGCGGGGACGAGATCGCGGGCCGGCTCGCTGTAGCCGACGGAGACGATCCTGTCGCCCTGGTAGGTGAAGGTGGTCAGCGAGGCGAGCGTGCACTGCCGCTTGCGCGGGTCGTGCCACAGCCGCCGCTTCTCGACGTAGGACCGCACGATCCAGATCGGCAGCTGGTGGCTGACCAGCACCGCCTCGTGTCCGCGCGCCGCGTCCTTCGCCGCGTTCAGCGCGCCCGTCATGCGGATGACCTGCTCGACGTACGGCTCGCCCCAGGACGGCTTGAACGGGTTGACGACGTGCTTCCAGTTGGCCGGGCGGCGCAGCGCGCCGTCGCCGATGCCGAAGGTCTTGCCCTGGAAGACGTTCTCCGCCTCGATCAGCCGCTCGTCGGAGGCGATGTCCAGGCCGTGCGCCTTGGCGATGGGCTCGGCCGTCTCCTGCGCCCGCTCCAGCGGGGAGGCGACGACGTACGTGATGTCACGGGAGGCGAGGTGCTCGCCGACCCGGTCGGCCATGCGCCGGCCCAGCTCGGAGAGGTGGTAGCCGGCGAGACGGCCGTAGAGGACGCCGTCCGGGTTCTCGACCTCGCCGTGCCGCATGAGGTGGACGACGGTGACGTCGTCGTCCTTCTTCAGGGTGCTCACGCGGTCGCCTCCGCTGCCGCTCGGGCCGCCGCCGGAAGGGCGTCGGCGATCCGCTGGACGGCCCGCTCGTCGTGCGCGGTGGACACGAACCAGGACTCGAAGGACGACGGCGGCAGATAGACGCCGTTCGCGAGGAGGGAGTGGAAGAACGCGGTGAAGCGGAACGACTCCTGCGTCTTCGCCTCCTCGTAGTTGCGCACCGGGCGGTCGGTGAAGAACACGGAGAACATGTTGGAGGCGTTCTGCAGCGTGTGCGCGACGCCCTCCTTGGTCAGCGCCTCGGTGACGAGGGACCGGATCTGCGCCGAGACGGCGTTCACCTTCTCGTACGCGGCGGCGTCGAGCAGCCGCAGCTGGGCGAGCCCGGCGGCGGTGGCGACCGGATTGCCGGAGAGGGTGCCGGCCTGGTAGACGGGCCCGGCGGGGGCGAGGTGGCCCATCACGTCGGCGCGCCCGCCGAAGGCCGCGGCCGGGAAGCCGCCGCCCATCACCTTCCCGAAGGTCATCAGGTCGGGCCGCACGCCGTCGACGCCGTACCACCCTTCCCGGCTGGTACGGAACCCCGTCATGACCTCGTCGGAGATGTACAGCGCGCCGTTCGCGGCGCACGCGTCCTTCAGCCCCTGGTTGAACCCGGGCAGCGGCGGTACGACGCCCATGTTGCCCGGCGACGCCTCGGTGATCACGCAGGCGATCTCACCGGGGTGCGCGGCGAAGGCGGCGTGCACGGCGTCGAGGTCGTTGTACGGCAGGACGATGGTGTCGCCGGCCTGGGCGCCGGTGACGCCGGGCGTGTCGGGGAGCGCGAAGGTGGCCACCCCGGAGCCGGCGGAGGCGAGCAGCGAGTCGACGTGCCCGTGGTAGCAGCCGGCGAACTTGACCACCTTGGTGCGCCGGGTGAACCCGCGGGCGAGCCGGATCGCCGACATGGTGGCCTCGGTCCCGCTGGACACGAGCCGCACCTGCTCCAGCGGCTCGATCCGGGCGGTCATCTCCTCGGCGAGCGCGACCTCGCCCTCACCGGGCGTGCCGAAGGACGTGCCGCGCGAGACGGCCTCCTGCACGGCGGCGATCACCTCGGGGTGCGCGTGCCCGAGGATCATCGGCCCCCAGGAGCAGACCAGGTCGACGTACTCGCGTCCGTCGGCGTCGGTCAGGTACGGGCCGGTGCCCGACACCATGAACCGGGGCGTGCCGCCGACCGCGCGGAAGGCGCGCACCGGCGAGTTCACGCCGCCGGGCGTGACAGCCGCGGCACGATCGAACAGCGCCTGCGAGACCGGGGCTTCGTATGAATATGGCAGTTCGCTCATGACCTGCGACTTCTCCGACCTTCTCCGACATTCCGGGGGCTTCCCGGCTCCGGGTGCGTATGACGTGTCCAGGGTAGGGCAGGGGCGGCCTGCGGCATCCGGCCCCCGTTCGGCCGTGATCTGCGAAACTGACGTCTGATACACACAGCTCACACGGCCGGGGCCGGCCGGAGGCTGCGGACATCCCGCGGGCAGATGTTTCACCGCACGTTTCGGCGGGCGGCCGTGGGGGAGGTCACTGACACGATGATCGGGTTGCGCGGCGGGGGCCACGCGTCCTAGAAAAGCAGTCGGGTGGAGATATGCATCGCGGTGGCGGACTGGGCGAGGGGACCGATGACCTGGGTCCTCGACGTGCCCGGCGGGGAAGGCACCGACGCGAGGCGGAGGACACTGAGCAGACGCGGCGGACACGCGGCGAACCGGAGCGGATCGGCCCTCCGCGGGGGGCGGGGAGCAGGAATGGTGGTCGGGTGGGGGTGACGTACAAGTACTTCGGCGCGCCGGACGGCGCCACCGCGGCCCGCGTCCCGATATCGATGCGCCCCGAGGAACTCGGCGGCGACGAGCTCGGCATGAACGGCATGTTCACCAAGATCAAGCCGGAGACCATGGCCGCGATGGTCCTCACGGGCATCGAGGGCGTCCCCCTGCACAAGGTCCCACCCCTGGAACTGGTCGTCCTGCACCCCGACTACGCGGTCGTGAAACTCCCCATGACGGTCGTCGACCCCCTGCGCGGCATAGGCGAGGAGGCGGTCGGCGCGGCGGCCTTCATCTGGTCGACGGTCCCGGACCGCGGCGGCCCGCGGGACGCGTTCAACGTGTACCAGCTGCTGCACGAGTGGCAGGACTTCTCCCACCGGCTGCACGAGGCGGGGCATCAGGCGTACTGCCTGGTGTGGCCCTGAGCCGGGGTTCCGGTGGTTTCGGGCGGGGTCCTTCGGGAGACTCGCCCTTTTCCGTGCCTGAGCGGGGCCGTCAGGCTGCCAGGCGGGCGGCCAGGGTGGCGGCGAAGTCCTCGGCGCGGGCCAGCTGGGTCCGCAGCTTCTCCACCTGTTCGTCGGCGGCCCGCTGGTACGTGCGGACGCGCCCCAGCAGGGCCTGGCGCTCGCCGTAGTCGAGCGCGTCGTCGCCGTCCAGGCGGTCGGTGGCGTCCAGCAGGTCGCGCATCTGCTCCAGGGTGAAGCCGAGCGGCTTCATCCGGCGGATGACCATGAGCCGGGCGACATCGGTCTCGGTGTAGAGGCGGAACCCGCCCTGGGACCGGGCGGAAGGAATGACCAGGCCGGTCTCCTCGTAGTGCCGGATCGTGCGCAGGGACAGCTCGGTCCGCGCGGCGACCTCGCCGATCTGCATGTGCTTGTCGTCCACGCCGTTCTCCTGGCTCTTCCCGTCGTGGCGGGCCGCGTCCTGCGCGACCCCGCCGACCTCTACCCTAACGTTAGGGTAGAGTCGGTGATGGTGAGGGCGGTCCCGGCTGCCCCGCCACTGCCGTTCCGAGGCCGATGACGCCCCCGGCGAAGATCCGATACCCGCAGGAGAGAGCGTGCGCGAGCCCATGACGCCGATCGCCGCCGCCTGCCCGCCGTGACCCTTCGCCTCCGGATGTGAGCCGTCCGGCCCGCGTACCCGCGTCGGCCCCGCCTCGCCTCCTCCCCCTGACTTCCGGCCCGCCCCGCGGGTCGCCCGCGGGGTGCCGGCCCGGCCCCCGCGCTCCTTCCCGCACGCCCGGCCTGGCAGTGGGTGTGCCCGAGCACGACAGGTACACATCTCCTTGTCCTCCGCTGCTGTGACTCCCGCCGCGCGGCTGCGCGGCCTCAAGCCCGACTGGCTGAACGACCCGAAGGTCTGGCGCACCGAGATCCTGGCCGGCCTGGTCGTCGCCCTGGCCCTGATCCCCGAGGCGATCTCGTTCTCGATCATCGCCGGGGTCGATCCCGCGATCGGCCTGTTCGCCTCGTTCACCATGGCCGTGACGATCTCCGTCGTCGGCGGACGCCGCGCGATGATCTCCGCCGCCACCGGCGCCGTCGCGCTCGTCATCGCCCCCGTGAACCGCGAGCACGGCCTGGGCCACCTGGTCGCGACCGTCATCCTGGCCGGCGTCTTCCAGATCGTCCTGGGCGCGGTGGGCGTGGCCAAGCTCATGCGGTTCGTGCCCCGCTCGGTGATGACCGGCTTCGTCAACGCCCTCGCCGTCATGATCTTCATGGCGCAGGTGCCGGAGATGCACGACGTGCCCTGGCCGGTCTACCCGCTGACCATCGGCGGTCTGGCGCTGATGGTGTTCTTCCCCAAGGTCACCAAGGTGATCCCGGCACCCCTGGTGTCCATCGTCATCCTCACCGTGATCACCGTCGCCGCCGGGATCGCGGTGCCCACCGTCGGCGACAAGGGCGAACTGCCGTCCTCGCTGCCGGTGCCGGGCCTGCCCGACGTGCCCTTCACCCTCGACACCCTGACCACCGTCGCCCCCTACGCCCTCGCCATGGCGCTGGTCGGCCTGATGGAGTCGCTGATGACCGCCAAACTGGTCGACGAGATCACCGACACCCACTCCTCCAAGACCCGCGAGTCCGTCGGACAGGGCATCGCCAACATCGTCACCGGCTTCTTCGGCGGCATGGGCGGCTGCGCCATGATCGGCCAGACCATGATCAACGTGAAGGTCTCCGGCGCCCGCACCCGCGTCTCCACGTTCCTGGCGGGCCTGTTCCTGATGGTGCTGTGCATCGTCTTCGGGCCCGTCGTCTCCGACATCCCCATGGCCTCGCTGGTCGCCGTCATGGTCATGGTCGCCTTCGGCACCTTCGACTGGCACTCCGTCGCGCCCAGGACCCTCAAGCGGATGCCCGCCGGTGAGATCGCCGTCATGGTCATCACCGTGATCGTCGTGGTCGCCACCGACAACCTCGCCGTCGGTGTCGTCGTCGGCACCATCACCGCCATGGTCATCTTCGCCAGGCGTGTCGCCCACCTCGCCGAAGTCACCGCCGTCACCGACCCCGACGGCAGCACGGTCGTCTACCGGGTCACCGGCGAGCTGTTCTTCGCGTCCTCCAACGACCTCGTCGGCCGGTTCGACTACGCGGGCGACCCGGAGAAGGTCGTCATCGACCTCTCGGCCGCCCACGTCTGGGACGCCTCCTCCGTCGCCGCCCTGGACGCGATCGAGACCAAGTACAGGCAGCGGGGCAAGACCGTCGAGATCACCGGTTTGAACGATCCCAGCGCCGACCTCCACGGCAGGCTCACCGGCGAACTCGCCGGCAGCCACTGACCCACGGCGCCACGACACGAGAGGACCCCGGCCGGCCGGGCCGGGGTCCTCCGGCCTTCACCCGGGGCCTGCGCCCGCGAAGGTCCCCGGCAGGTGCCGGACGCGCGGGGAGGTCCACCGAGCAGGCGTGGGTCGTCCCCGGACGAGGGGCAGGCAGACCTCACCGGACCGCCGAGGGGGCAGTACTCCCCGCGGCCGGCCTCGCGCCGGGCATGACGGAGCCGGGGCCGGCCTGTGGATCCGGCGGACTCAGCGCCGGGCCAGTGCCAGCACGCTCAGGCCGAACATCAGGACGCCCAGGGGGAGGTGGACCGACGGGACGTGCGCGATGCCGAGTACGACCTGGGCCGAGGCGAGTGCGAGGAAACCCGACGCGTGCCAGACGGGCCGGGGCGAGCCGCCGCCCGGCTTCCACGCCAGGACCGCCGCGAGCACGTACAGCATCGACGCCCCGTACATCACACGGGCTCCGACGCTGTGCAGCGTCTCGCCGTAGGCCGAGGTCAGCAGCAGTCCGGCGGAGACCGCCTGAAGGAAGATGGTCAGGGTCTGCAGGGCGATCGCGATCCGCAGGAACGAGAAGCCGCGCTCCGTGTCCGCCGTCACCTGAGTGGCCATGTCACAGTCCCCTTTTCCGCCCTCGGGCAGCAAATCGATAATGGTCTCACCAGCCCGACGACGCGGGCCTGCGAAAGGTAAGGCGGGGGGCCGAAAGCATGGGGACTGTCGGGGCCGGCACGGATGCGGTGGCCGCCGAGCGAGGCCAACTGATCAATGTCGCTTACCGGTTGCTCGGGTCGGTGACCGAGGCCGAGGACGCCGTGCAGGATGCCTACGCGCGCTGGTTCGGGCTGCCGCGGAGCCGGCAGGAGGAGATCCTGTCCCCCGGCGCCTGGCTGACGACGGTGACCGGACGCATCTGCCTGGACCTGCTCGGCTCGGCGCGGGCCCGTCGTGAACGTTATGTCGGCGCGTGGCTGCCCGAGCCGCTGCCCGACCGCACCGAGTGGGACCACGAGGGCGGCACCGGCCCCTCCGGCCCCGCGGACCCCGCCGACCAGATCGTCCTGGACGAGTCGGTGGCCATGGCCTTCCTCGTCGTCCTGGAGTCGATGACACCGGCCGAGCGGGTGGCGTTCGTCCTGCACGACGTCTTCCGGTACCCGTTCGCCGAGATCGCCGACGTCCTCGGCCGGACCCCCGCGGCCTGCAAACAGCTGGCGGCGTCCGCCCGGCGGCGGTTGACCGTCGCGCGCGCCGAGGTGACGGCGAACGGCCGGGCCGACGTGGTGAGGCGGGTCAAGGAGGCGTGGGAGACCAAGGACATCTCGGCCCTCGTCGGCCTCCTCGATCCGGCCGCCGTGATGACCGCCGACGGCGGCGGCATGGTCGGTGCCGTCCTGCGCCCGGTCGAGGGCGGCGCGCGCATCGCCCAGTACATGGTGGCCATCGCCGACAAGGCTCCGGGGCTCGAACTCCTGGAGCGGTCGGTCAACGGGGTGCCGGGCCTGGTGGCCCGGCGTGCCGGCGTCGTCATGACCGTTGCCTCGTTCGACGTCTCCGACGGGCGCGTCAGCCGGATCTGGGCGGTCCGCAACCCGGAGAAGCTGCGGCCGTGGGCGCGGGACGGCTGAGGCCTGTGCGTCGGTACGCCGCGAACGCAGGACGAGGAACGAGCAGTCGTCGAGAGGGCCGGGAACGATGGTGGCGGGACGCACGGCAGTGGCGGTGCCGGTCACGTGGGCCGCGCTGATCCTGCTCCCGCTCGCGCCTTCGCTCCTGCCGGAGCAGTGGCACCACTACGTCTACTCGCCGGCGAGCGTGGGCCTGTGGATGCCGGCCATGGTCGTCGCGCCCGTCGTGGTCTGCGCCGTTCTCCGGCGCCGGCTCAGGACGGGCGGCAGGTGACGTCCGGCGTCGTCAGCCCAGGAAATCCATCAGCCGGTCGTTCAGCTCCTTCGGCTCGGTGAGCGGCAGGGAGTGGTGGGTGGCTCCGGGGAGCAGTGCCACCTCGCCCCGCGGGAGGGTCCGGCGGGCCCTGTCGGCGACCTTGGCGGCGTCGTGGGCGCGACCGCGTCCGGCGAGCAGGACCAGTACCGGCATGCGGAGACCGGCGGCCCGGGGGCGGGTGCCGGCGATGAGTTTGCGGCCGGGGACGGTGGTGGCCAGCGCGTAGAGGCGCTGCCAGGTCTCGTCGGGGTGGGTGTCCGCCGTCTCCCAGGCGAGGAAGGCGCGGGTACGGGCCCGGCTCGGGCGGATCAGGGTGGGCAGCGCGCGCAGCAGGTAGCCGGGGCGGAACCCGGCGAAGACCTGGGTGGGATCGACGAGGGCGAGGCGGTCGACCCGCTGTGGTGCGTGCAGGGCGTATCCGACGGCCATCCAGGCGCCGTAGGAGTGACCGCACAGGTGTGTGCGGTCGAGCCCTAGCCCGTCCAGCAGCGCGTCCAGCCAGGCTGTCAGGTCGTCGGCGTTCTTCAGCGGTGTGCCCCGGCGTTCGGTGCGGCCGGCGTCGCCCAGCAGGTCGACCGCGTGGACCCGGTACCGCCCGCCGAGGGCCGGTGCGTTGGCGAACCAGACCAGGCCGGTGGCGGAGCCGCCGGGCAGCAGCACGAGCGGGCTGCCGTCCGCCGGGCCGTACACATGGACCCGGGTGCGCCCGTACGGCGTGGCGACGTCACGCTCCTCGGTGGACTCGGGCCAGCGGGCGCGGAGTTCGTCGTAGGCAAGGTCGAAAGCCGACAGGGACACGGGCATTCCTCTCGCTCAGCGATAATCTCGTTCAGCGAGATACTATGCAAGGGTCCGAGGGAGTGTGCATGGACGATCAGAGTCCGGTGATGGGACTGGTTCACTCGCTGCGCGCGGTGACCGTGGAATTCGACCTGCTCGGCGCCGAGTTCGCCGCGCGCCACGGACTGCATCCCACCGATGTGCGCGCGCTGATCCACCTGTTGGACGCGGCACGGGCCGGCACCCGTGCCACGCCCGGCCGGCTCGGCGAGCAACTGCGCCTGAACTCGTCCGGGACCACCGCCCTGGTGGACCGGCTGGAGCGGCTCGGCTGGGTCCGGCGCAGCAGGGACACGGCCGATCGGCGACGCGTGCTGCTGGAGGTGGAGGAGGAGGCCGCACGGCTCGGGTGGGCCTTCTTCGGGCCGGTGATCGGCGAGGTGGTGACGGCCGCGGAAGGCTTCGAGGAGGGCGAACTGGAGACGGTACGCCGCTTTCTGGCCTCGGTGCTGGAGTCCACCCGGCGGGCGCGTTCGGCCTGACCGGGCCCCGCCCCGCCGGCCGGCCGCTCCTCGAGCGTCGTACCGGATGCGGTGCGGGACTCCGGAAAGGGGAAGCGTCTCAGCTCGCTGCCCTGAAGCCGCGCAGGCGCAGGGAGTTGCCGACGACGAAGACCGAGGAGAAGGCCATGGCGGCTCCGGCGATCATCGGGTTGAGGAGTCCTGCGGCGGCGAGCGGCAGGGCGGCGATGTTGTAGGCGAAGGCCCAGAAGAGGTTGGACCTGATGGTGCCGAGGGTCCTGCGGGCGAGGCGGATGGCGTCGGCGGCGGCGCGCAGGTCGCCGCGGACGAGGGTGAGGTCGCCGGCCTCGATGGCGGCGTCGGTGCCGGTGCCCATGGCCAGTCCCAGGTCGGCCTGGGCGAGCGCGGCGGCGTCGTTGACCCCGTCGCCGACCATCGCGACCGAACGGCCCTCGTTCTGGAGGCGCTTGACGACGTCTGCCTTGTCCTCGGGCATGACCTCGGCGACGACGTGCTCGGGAGCGATGCCGACCTCCGCGGCCACCGCCTCGGCGACGGCCCTGTTGTCCCCGGTGAGGAGGATCGGGGTCAGGCCCAGGGCACGCAGCCGGGTGATGGCTTCGGCGCTGGTGTCCTTGACGGCGTCGGCGACCTCGACGACCGCCCGCGCCTCGCCGTCCCAGGCGACGGCGATCGCCGTACGGCCCGCCGCCTCGGCATCGGCCTTGGCGCGTGCCAGACCGGCCGGCAGGTCCATGGCCCACTCGGCGAGCAGCTTCTCGCGGCCGACGAGGACGGCGTGGCCGTCGACGACGCCCTGCACGCCGAGACCGGGGACGCCCGCGAAGTCCTCGGGCACGGGCAGGGTGCCCACGCGGTCGGCGGCGCCCGCCGCCACCGCCCGGGCGATCGGGTGCTCGGAGGCGTGTTCCAGGGCGCCCGCGAGGCGCAGCACCTCGGCCTCCTCGGTGCCGTCGGCGGTGTGCACGGCGAGCAGGGTCATGCGGCCGGTGGTGACGGTGCCGGTCTTGTCGAGGACGACGGTGTCGACGCGGCGGGTGGACTCCAGGACCTCGGGGCCCTTGATGAGGATGCCGAGCTGGGCGCCGCGCCCGGTGCCGACCATCAGCGCGGTCGGCGTGGCAAGCCCGAGGGCGCACGGGCAGGCGATGATCAGGACGGCGACGGCGGCGGTGAACGCGGCCGTCAGGCCCGCGCCGTTGCCGAGCCAGAAGCCCAGGGTGCCCAGCGCCAGGGCGATGACCACGGGGACGAAGACCCCGGAGATGCGGTCGGCGAGCCGCTGGGCGGCGGCCTTGCCGTTCTGCGCGTCCTCGACCAGCTTCGCCATCCGCGCGAGCTGGGTGTCCGCGCCGACCCGCGTCGCCTCGACCACCAGTCGGCCGCCCGCGTTGACCGTGGCGCCGGTGACCGTGTCCCCGACGCCGACCTCGACCGGCACCGACTCGCCGGTGAGCATCGACGCGTCGACGGCCGAGGCGCCCTCGACGACCGTGCCGTCGGTCGCGATCTTCTCGCCCGGACGGACCAGGAAACGGTCCCCGGCCTTCAGCTCCCCGACCGGCACCTGCTCCTCACGGCCCTCCCGGAGCACCGTGACGTCCTTGGCACCCAGTTCCAGCAGGGCCTTCAGCGCGGCCCCGGCCCTGCGCTTGGAGCGGGCCTCGAAGTAGCGGCCGGCGAGGATGAAGGCGGTCACCCCGGCGGCGGCCTCCAGGTAGATGTTCCCGGCGCCGTCGCTGCGGGCGATGGTCAGCTCGAAGGGGTGGGTCATGCCCGGCGTGCCGGCGGTGCCGAGGAACAGCGCCCACAGCGACCACAGGAACGCCGCCGACGTCCCGACCGAGATCAGCGTGTCCATGGTGGCCGCGCCGTGCCGGGCGTTGGTGAGGGCGGCCTTGTGGAACGGCCAGGCGGCGTACGTCACCACGGGCGCCGCCAGCGTCAGCGACAGCCACTGCCAGTACTCGAACTGCAGCGCCGGCACCATCGCCATCGCGATGACCGGGACGGCCAGCAGTACTGCGGTGACCAGCCGCTCCCTCAAGGGCCGCAGTCCGTCGGCGGGTTCGGCACTCTCCGTGCCGGGCGCGGTCCCGGTACGTACCGGCTCGGGCTCACGGGCGGTGTACCCGGTCGCCTCGACCGTGGCGATCAGCTCCGGGACGGACACGTCACCGCTGTAGTGGACCTTGGCCTTCTCCGTCGCGTAGTTGACGGTGGCGGTGACCCCGTCCATCCGGTTGAGCTTCTTCTCGATCCGGGCGGCGCACGAGGCGCAGGTCATGCCGCCTATGGCGAGTTCGACCTCGGCTGTGTCGGGGACCGTGGTGGCCATTGCTGCTCCTCGGGCTGATCAGGACAGAGGGAACGTGGGGAGAAGAGGGCCGGGCCCTCGGGCGGACCCGGCCGGTGTGCGGCCCTTCAGGCCGCGCGGCCGGTGAGTTCGTAGCCGGCGTCGTCGACGGCCTTGGCCAGCAGCGCGTCGTCGGGCTCGCCCGCCGTGGTGACGGTGACCCGGCCGGCCTCGAGGTCGACGTCGACCGCCAGGACACCGTCCAGGGCGCCGATCTCCTTGGTGAGCGTGGCCTTGCAGTGCCCGCAGGTCATCCCGGAGACGTCGTAGACGGTGGCGGTGCCCGCCGTGGCCGCAGTGGTGCCGGTGGAGCAGCTGCCGTCAGGGGTGCAGCAGGACATGGTTCCTCCTGGACGAAACGATGAAGTACCCCCGGGGGGTACTGCCGACGCCAACCAGATATACCCCCTCAGGGTATGTTTGGCAAACGTCGACGCCTCACTTGCACATACCCCCCAGGGGTATATAGTCGGAGTTCAGTCCAGCAGAAGCGGCGACACGACACCCACACGAGAGGGCACGTCATGAACACCGGCATGAGGATCACTGCTTTCGCCGCCGCGCTCGCGGCCACCTTCGGCACCGCCTACGGCGTCGGCGCGGCGGTCGACCCCGCCGCCCCGGACCAGGAGCCGGCGGCCCACGCGGAACACGAGGGCCCGGCGCCCTCCGGCCACGGCGGACACGCGGACACGGCCCCAGCGGGCCTGCAGATCTCCCAGGCGGGATACACCCTGGACCTCGGGACGCCCCGCGTGACCGCGGGAGAGGAGAGCGAACTCCGTTTCACCGTCCGCGACCGGGACGGACGCCAGGTGACCTCCTACCGGCGCGAGCACGGCAAGGAGCTCCACCTCGTCCTCGCCTCACGCGACCTGGTCACCTACCGGCACCTGCACCCCACACGGGCGGCCGACGGCACCTGGAGCACCCCCGTCGACCTGCCCGCCGCCGGCACCTACCGGGTCTTCGCCGACTTCACCCCGGCCGCCGGAGGCGCCGGCAACCTCATCCTGGGCGCGGACCTCGCAGCCTCCGGCACGTACGAGGCCCCCGCCCTGCCCGAACCCGCCGCCACCGCCTCGGTCGACGGCTACACCGTCGCACTCCGCGGTGACCTGCGCCCCGGCAAGGCCTCCGAGCTGACCTTGAGCGTCAGCCGCGACGGCCGCCCGGTCACCGACCTGGAGCCCTACCTCGGCGCCTACGGCCACCTGGTCGCCCTGCGCTCCGGCGACCTCGCCTACCTCCACGTCCACCCGAACGGCGAACCCGGCGACGGCACCACCGAGCCCGGCCCCGACGTCTCCTTCACCGCCACCGCGCCCACCGCCGGGACGTACCGCCTCTTCCTCGACTTCCAGCACGACGGCACCGTCCGCACCGCGGCCTTCACCGTCCACGCCGGAAAGGTCTCACCCGACAGCGCACCGGAGCCGACGACCGGTGAGGAGCACGGCGACGGCGACCACCGGCACTGACTCCGCGAGAAGGAGGACGGACGGGAGGCCGGTGGCCGGTGGCCGGCGGCTGCCGCGACGGCGCCCGGTGCTCGCCGCGGCCGGCGGGCCGCTGCTCCTCGCCGGCGCGGGCACCGCGGCCCGGCGGTGGTACGCCGACGACGGCGCCCGGAGCGACAC
Organism: Streptomyces sp. NPDC059787; assembly: GCF_042732315.1. Lineage (NCBI taxonomy): Bacteria > Bacillati > Actinomycetota > Actinomycetes > Kitasatosporales > Streptomycetaceae > Streptomyces > Streptomyces sp. NPDC059787. The sequence continues at coordinate 46,092 of NZ_JBHWHX010000001.1, read as the reverse complement.
GGCCTCCGACTCCCTCGCGGCGACGCCCGGACACGCCCACGTCCTCCGGGCGGGCGCGCTCACGGCACTGCCCCCGGGAAGTCGACCCCGGTCTTCACAGGCCCCGGGGGGCCGTCCGCCCGCGTCCCCAGGCGGCCAGTGGCCGGAGTGCGTCGTTGAGGCGCTCGCCGTCCTCGGTCAGCGAGTATTCGACGCGGGGCGGCACCTCGTCGTAGGAGACGCGGTGCACGACGCCGTCCGCCTCCATCTCGCGCAAGTGGGAGGCGAGCACCTTCTCGGTGATCCCCGGGAGCAGCCGGCGCAGTTCGCCGAAGCGGCGGTGGGGGTGCTCGTGGAGCGCCCAGAGGATCAGCACCTTCCACTTGCCGCCGATCACCTCCATCGCGGTGTCGATCCCGCAGACGTGTCCGTCCGGTGCGCCCGGCCGGTTCAGCGTCGTCATGCCCCACCCCTCCGACGTGCTCGCTCACTCCGGGGTAACCACCCACTCCGAAGTACGTACTTGATCGTCTCCGGGCCTGCTCCCAGCCTAGTCGGCATGACACACACCACTGTCGAGAAGACGTCCGTCACGCTGCTGGGCCTCGGCGCGATGGGCACCGCGCTGGCCCGTACCTGGCTCGCCGCCGGCCACCCGGTCACCGTCTGGAACCGCACTCCGGCCCGCTCCGCACCGCTCGCCGCCGAGGGGGCGAGGGTCGCGGACGACGCCGCTGCCGCCGTCGCGGCGAACACGCTGGTCGTCGTCTGTCTGCTGGACGACGCCTCGGTCGAGGAGACACTGGCCGGCACCGACCTGGCCGGCCGGGACCTGGTCAACCTGACCACCGGCACCCCGGCCGAGGCCCGTGCCCGCGCCGAGTGGGCCCGCGAGCGCGGCGCCCGCTACCTGGACGGGGGGATCATGGCCGTCCCTCCGATGATCGGCGTCCCCGAGGCCGGCGGCTACGTCTTCTACAGCGGCTCGCGGGAGCTGTTCGAGCGGCACGCGGAGACACTGCGCGTACCGGCCGGCACCACCTACGTCGGTGAGGACGCGGGCTTCGCGGCGCTCCACGACATGGCCCTGCTCAGCGCCATGTACGGGATGTTCGCCGGGGCCGCGCACGCCTTCGCCCTGATCCGCAAGGAGGACATCGACCCCGCGTCACTCGCCCCGCTGCTCGCCGACTGGCTCACCGCGATGGCCCCGGCCGTTCACCAGACCGCCGACCAACTGCGCAGCGGCGACTACACCAAGGGTGTCGTCTCCAACCTCGCGATGCAGGTGGCCGGCACACCGACCTTTCTGAGCACCGCCGAGCAACAGGGCGTCAGCCCCGAACTGCTCTCCCCTTACTTCGCGTTGATGCGCCGCCGCCTGTCGGAGGGCAGCGGCGAGGAGGACCTGACGGGCGTGATCGACCTCCTCGTGCGCTGACCGGCCTTCCCCCGCTCCTTCGGCGGACTCGCGGTCGCCGGCGGGTGCGGCGGTGACGGAGCGGACCTGCTCGTAGCCGGTCGTCGCGAGGAAGGCGGGCGCGCGGCCGCAGGACTTCATGGCCGGCCGGGTGAACGTCCTTCTCCGGCTCCGGACGGAGAGCCCGTTCACGCCGTGCGGGGCGTCCTCACTTCGTCTCGACCGTCCGCAGCACCGTCAGGACCAGCGTCCGGGCCGCCTCCGCAGTCTCCCGCAGGGACACGTGTTCGCGGTCGCTGTGGGCCACCGCGATGTCCCCGGGGCCGTACTGCAGCGTCGGTATCCCGGCGCCGGTGTAGTGCCGCAGGTCGCTGCCGTACGTGGCGCCGCGCCGCCTGGGCCGGGGACGGCCCGTCGCGTCGGCGTACGCGGAACCGGCCACGTCCGCGAGGACGTGGCCCTCGGGCAGCCGGCCGCTCGCGAACTGCCCGCCCGGCCAGGTCACGGTCGCCGGACGGTCGCGCAGCCAGGGGTCGGCGGCGCACGCCCCGGCCACGCACCGCTCCAGCGCGGCGCGCGCGTCCGCCGGGTCCTCGCCGAGGCGTACGCCGAGCCGGCCCTCGGCGACCAGCAGGTCGGGCACGCTGCTCGCCCAGTCCCCGGCGCGCACGGTGCCCACCGACAGGGCGTACGGGATCGGGTACTCGGCGAGCAGCGGGTCCGGGTCCCGGTTCCGTTCGGTCTCCAGCGCGGCCAGCGCCCGGTGCAGGGGAAGGTAGGCGTCGACGGCGCTGACCCCCTGCTCCCGTGAACTGCCGTGCGCCGCCCTGCCGGGCACGGCGATGCGGAACGTCAGCGCCCCCGCGTTGGCGGTGATCAGGGTGGAGGCCGTGGGCTCGGCGATGACGCAGGCGTCGCCGCGGTGACCGCGCCGCAGGGTGCCGAAGGCGCCGAGACCGCCGTCCTCCTCGCCGACGACGCAGTGCACGGCCACCCGGCCGCGCAGCCGTATGCCGGCCGCGCGTATCGCGGCGAGCGCGGCGAGGTGCGCCGCGAGACCGGCCTTCATGTCGCAGGCCCCGCGCCCGTGCACGAGGTCCCCGGTCACCCGGGGTACGAACGGGTCGCCGTCCCAGGCCGCGAGGTCACCGGGCGGTACGACGTCGACGTGGCCCTGGAGGATCAGGGTGGGCCCGTCGCCCCCGTCGGGGGTGGTCCCGACCAGCCCCCACGCCTCCTCGCGGGGCGCCTCCGTACCCGGGAAGTCCGGGTGGGCGCGCAGCGCGGGCAGGTCCATCGACCACAGGTCGACATCCATCCCGAGCCACTCCAGCCGCCCGGCCAACTGGTGCTGGAGCTCCGACTCGGCGGCGCTCCCGGTCACGCTGGGCACGGAGACCAGCTCCAGCAGGGTCCGCCCCAGCGCCGCCTCGTCGACCGCCGCCAGCGCGGCGGCCTCCTCACCTGTCAGCACGCTGCCCTCCCCTCACCGGGAAACGGCACTCCACCGCCCCCGCCCACATACCTGCACCCCACACCCCCCACCTACGCCTACCGCGCCCCCGCGCCCCCGCGACCCCGCATCCCCGCGCCCCCGCGCCCCCGCGACCCCGCATCCCCGCGCCCCCGCGCCCCCGCATCCCCGCATCCCCGCGACCCCGCGACCCCGCGACCCCGCGACCCCGCATCCCCGCGACCGCACGCCCCCGCATCCCCGCGACCGCGGGCAGTCGTGCCGCTGGGGCGGCACGGGTGGGCGCGACGGCACCCCGCGAGCGCCGGGCGGCGCGACCCACCCCCGCCGCACCACCACACCCGGCACCGGGAACACCGCTCATCCGTCCGACGGCCGCCCGGCCACACCCCCCACCGTGAACCCGGTCACCGTCCCCCCGCCCTCCCGCCGGAAGGCGTACGGCGCCCCACCATGGGCAAGGGCCACCTCCCGCACGATGGACAGCCCGAGCCCCGACCCCGGCAGGGACCGCGCGTCAGCGGCCCGGTAGAACCGGTCGAAGACCCGTGTCAGATCGTCGTCGGCGATGCCGGGCCCCCGGTCCCGCACCTCCACCCGCACCGCCCCCGCCCGAGCCCGAGCCGGCCCCGCGACACGGATCTCCACGGGAGCACGACCCCCCCGGTCGAACTTCACCGCGTTCTCGACGAGATTGGACAGCGCCCGCGTCAGCATCCCCGGCCGCCCGTCGGTCGTGGTGTCACCACTCGCCTCGACCACGATCTCCCGCCCGGTACGGCGCCGCGCAAGACCCGCCACCTCCTCCGCGAGGTCCGCGAGGTCGACCCGCTGCGGCGGCTCGGTGTCGGACTGCCCGGCCGCGAGGTCGACGAGTTCGTTGACGAGGTCGGTCAGCTCGCGGGCCTCCTGCGTGAGGTCGGCGACGAGTTCCTCACGGGTGCCGGGCGGCAGCTCGTCGATGCGGCGCAGCAGGGAGATGTTGGTGCGCAGCGAGGTGAGCGGCGTACGCAGCTCGTGCCCGGCGTCCTGGACCAGCCGCCGCTGGTCCTCCTCGGACTGGGCGAGCCGCCCCAGCATCCGGTCGAAGGCACGGCCGAGCCGCCCCACCTCGTCGTAACCGGCCACCGGCACCTGGATGCCCAGCCGCCGCGTACGGGCGACGGCCTCGGCGGTGTTGGTGAGGACGACCAGGCGCCGGGTGATCCGCCGGGCCACCCACCAGCCGAACAGCCCCGCCCCGACCACCACCGCCGCCATCAGGATCAGCGTGCGCCGCTGAAGCGCCCGCAGCAGGTCCTCGGTGTCGCTGAACTCCTGCGCGACCTGCACCGCACCCCGCTCGCCGCCCAGCGCGACGGTCGCCACCCGGTAGACGTCGTCGCCGACGTCGACGCCCGCGTGCACGACCACCCGCCCCGCGGTCGCGTCCCCCGCGACCCGCCGGTCGGCGTCGACCACCGGCAGGCCGGGGTCGCCCGGGTCGAAGACACTGCCGTCGGGGCCGAGCACCTGCACATCGGTCCGCGCGGGCCGTACGAGATCGTGGCCGGGCGCGGCGGAGGAGAAGTCGAGCGGCGACATCCGGTTCTCCCGGACCTCGTCCCGCAGGTCCTGCACGACCTCGTCGAACACGGACTGCTGGTCCACCCGCACCAGCCGGGCCGCCGCGTTGTACGACAGGATCCCGACCAGCACGGTGACGGTGGCGGTCACCGCGGCGAACGCCACCGCGAACGTGGTCCCCAGCGACAGCAGCCGCAGCCGCCTCGGGGAGACCGGCCGCCCGTACGACACTCAGCCCTCCCGCAGCACGTAACCCACCCCGCGCACGGTGTGGATCAGCTGCGGCGCGCCGGGCTCGTCGAGCTTGCGGCGCAGATAGCCGACGTAGACGGCGAGGTTCTTGGAACCGGGGCCGAAGTCGTAGCCCCAGATGCGGTCGTAGATGGTGGAGTGGTCCAGGACGATGCCCGCGTGGCGGATCAGCAGCTCCAGCAGCTCGAACTCGGTGCGGGTCAGCTCCAGCTCCCGTCCGCCCCGCCAGGCCCGGCGCGCCTGCGGGTCCATGCGCAGCCCGGCCGCCTCCACGAACCGGCCGGGGATCTCCGGCCTCGTCTCCGCGACGGGCTCGGGCACCGGCTCCGGTGCCGGTGCCGGGGCCACCCGGCGCAGCAGCGCGCGCAGCCGGGCGAAGACCTCCTCGACGTCGAACGGCTTGACGACGTAGTCGTCGGCGCCCGCGTCCAGTCCCGCGATCCGGTCGGCGGTCTCCACCAGCGCGGTCAGCATCAGCACCGGCGTGCGGTCGCCCTCGGCGCGCAGCACCCGGCACACCTGGAGCCCGTCGATGCCGGGCATCATCACGTCCAGGACCAGCACGTCGGGCCGGCTGCGGTGGGCCTGCGCGAGGGCCTCGACGCCGTCGGCGACGGCCGTGACCCGGTAGCCCTCCAGGGTGAGGGCGCGCTCCAGGGCGTTGCGGATGGCGCGGTCGTCTTCGGCGAGCAGAAGGGTGTGCGGCACACGCCCAGTCTGCCAACCGCCACCGTCCCGCGGCCCCGGTGGACGGCACCGGGACCCGCTTCTTACTCCGCTCTCACCCGGTGGGCCGCAGCGCCGCGAGCCGCTCCTCGAACGGGGTGACCTCCTCGAAGGAGTCCCGCCGGGACAGCGGGCGGGCGGTGGCCGGCCCGGCCGTCAGCGCCACCAGCTCCCCGGCCGCCCGTTCGACACGACCGTCCAGTCCCTCGGCGCCCCAGTCCTCGGAGGCGGCGTAGACGCCGGTCGGGACGACGACCGCCTTGAGGTGGGAGAAGAGCGGACGCAGCGCGTGGTCCAGCACCAGCGAGTGCCGCGCCGTACCGCCGGTCGCCGCGATCAGCACCGGCTTCCCGGCGAGCGCCTCGGGGTCACTGACGCTCAGCGCGTCGAAGAACGACTTGAACAGCCCGCTGTACGACGCCGAGAACACCGGCGTGACCACGATCAGCCCGTCGGCCCCGGCCACCGCGTCGAACGCGCCGGCCAGCGCCCGGCCCGGGAAGCCGTTGGTGAAGTTGTGCGCGATCTCCACGGCGAGGTCGCGCAGCTCGACCACCTGGACGTCGGCCGGGGCCTGCGCGGCGGTCGCGGCGGCCAGCCGGTCGCCCAGCAGCCGGGTGGAGGACGGGACGCTCAGCCCCGCCGAGACGACGACGAGCTTCATGCCCGCGCTCCTTCCTTGTCCTTCGCACCGGCCAGCAGCGAACTGTGGGTGGGCGCGTCCGGCACGCCGGCCGGGCGGTCCTTGGCGAACTCCTTCCGCAGCACCGGCACGACCTCCTCGCCCAGCAGGTCGAGCTGCTCCAGCACGGTCTTCAGCGGCAGACCCGCGTGGTCCATCAGGAAGAGCTGGCGCTGGTAGTCACCGGCGTACTCGCGGAAGGACAGCGTCTTCTCGATGACCTGCTGCGGGGAGCCCACGGTCAGCGGGGTCTGCTCGGTGAACTCCTCCAGCGAGGGCCCGTGCCCGTAGACCGGCGCGACGTCGAAGTACGGCCGGAACTCGCGCACCGCGTCCTGCGAGTTCTTCCGCATGAACACCTGCCCGCCGAGCCCGACGATCGCCTGCTCCGGGGTGCCGTGCCCGTAGTGGGCGTACCGGGCCCGGTACAGCTCGACCATGCGCTTGGTGTGGTCGGCCGGCCAGAAGATGTTGTTGTGGAAGAAGCCGTCGCCGTAGTACGCGGCCTGCTCGGCGATCTCCGGCGAGCGGATCGAGCCGTGCCAGACGAACGGCGGTACGCCGTCCAGCGGGCGGGGCGTGGAGGTGAAGCCCTGCAGCGGGGTGCGGAACTTCCCCTCCCAGTCGACGACGTCCTCACGCCACAGCCGGTGCAGCAGGGCGTAGTTCTCGACCGCGAGGTTGATGCCCTGGCGGATGTCCTGCCCGAACCAGGGATAGACCGGGCCGGTGTTCCCGCGCCCCATCATCAGGTCCACCCGGCCGTCGGCCAGGTGCTGGAGCATCGCGAAGTCCTCGGCGATCTTCACCGGGTCGTTGGTGGTGATCAGGGTGGTGGAGGTGGAGAGGACCAGCTTCTCCGTGCGCGCCGCGATGTAGCCGAGCATGGTGGTCGGCGAGGACGGCACGAACGGCGGGTTGTGGTGCTCCCCGGTCGCGAAGACGTCCAGGCCCACCTCCTCGGCCTTCAGCGCGATGGCGACCATGGCCTTGATCCGCTCGCGCTCGGTCGGCGTACGCCCCGTGGTCGGGTCGGGCGTGACATCCCCGACGCTGAAGATCCCGAACTGCATGGCCGCTCACCCTCCAGATTGTTGACGGTTCAACTATACCCCTGGAACGGCCCCCGGCCCTCTCCTATTCCCTCCCCCGGCACCCCGGCCACACGGCTACGACACCAGCACCAGCCGACCCCGCACCCCACCCTCCGCCAACCGCACCAGGCACCCTCCACCAGGTGACCCCCGCGCGCGAGGCTGCCCGCATACCGATCCTCCGCTCCGCCACCCTGTTCGTCCTCACCGCGCACGGCGGGATCTTCGTCGCCGGTTCGATCCTGTGGGGCGTGGCCGCCGACGGCCACCGCCCGGACCGCCGGGACACCACCGGCGCGCCGGTCCGCCTCGCCGGCACGGCCGTGGCCATGTGGGCCCCGCGCAACGGCCGACGGCCTCCCGCCCCCGGAGCCGCCGCCCGCCCCCGCCTATGCTGGCCGCACAGGTCCCACCACGCACCAGCCCGCCCGAGGAGCAGCCCATGGCCACCGCCGTACCGCCCGCCGCGTCCCGTATCGCCGTCGTCACGGGTGCGAGCAGCGGCATCGGCGCCGCCACGGCCCGCCGCCTCGCCGAGGCCGGCTACCGCGTCGTCCTCACCGCCCGCCGCAAGGACCGCATCGAGGCCCTCGCCGAGGAGATCACCGCCGCCGGCCACCAGGCCACCGCCTACCCGCTCGACGTCACCGACCGCGCCGCCGTCGACGAGTTCGCCACCGCCTTCAAGACCGTCGGCGTCCTCGTCAACAACGCCGGCGGCGCGCTCGGCGCCGACCCCGTCGCCACCGGCGACCCGGACCAGTGGCGCACGATGTACGAGACGAACGTCCTCGGCACCCTCAACCTCACCCAGGCCCTGCTCCCCAAGCTGGACGCCGGCGGCGACGGCACGGTCGTCGTCGTGTCCTCCACCGCCGGCCACGCCACCTACGAGGGCGGCGCGGGCTACGTCGCCGCCAAGCACGGCGCCCACGTCCTCGCCGAGACCCTGCGCCTGGAGATCGTCGGCCGCCCGGTGCGCGTCATCGAGATCGCGCCCGGCATGGTCAGGACCGACGAGTTCGCCCTCACCCGCTTCGGCGGCGACACGGAGAAGGCCGCCAAGGTCTACCAGGGCGTCGCCGAACCCCTCACCGCGGACGACGTCGCCGACACCATCGCCTGGGCGGTCACCCGCCCGCCCCACGTCAACATCGACCTGCTGGTCGTCCGCCCCCGCGCCCAGGCCTCCAACACCAAGGTCCACCGGGAGCCCTGATGCCCGAAGACACCGAACAGCGCCGCCTGGCCCTGGAGAAGAAGCGCGAACGCTACGTCTGGTACTACCTCGGCTACTTCCTCTTCGGCATCCACATCGTCGCCTTCGTCATGATCTACGCGGTGACGCACGCGAAGTAGCGGGCTCCCCGGAAGGAGTCGTTCCCCTACGGGCCGCCGACCAGCCCCATTAGCCCACGCGGGTGATGAACATCGATCACCCGGCCGGAGCGTGAACATTCGACCTAGGCTCGCCATCAAGTCAACAGAACGGCCCTCGACCGGGATTCCAGTCCCGTCCGAGGGCCTGACCGACAAGGAAGTGGAGGCTTCCCCGTGGCTGACTGCGAGCCTATCGCCCACCAGTTCATGCATCTCACGGTGCCGGAGTACGCGTACATGTTCGGCTTTCTGCAGGCAGACGGTCATCTGGCACAAGGACCAGGCCAGAAAGGGCGCCTGACCGTCGAAATCAGTGCCCGCGATATCGAGATCCTGCATGAGTTTCGGAGGCTGACCCCGTACTACAGCAGTGTCATCGAGCGTACGCGGTCGACCAACTTCGCCAAGACGCACACCTCGGCCATCTGGACCTTGTGCGCCCTCGCCGCCAGAACCCGGCTCAACGAACTCGGTCTTCCCTACGGGAGTAAATCCAAGGGCATTACACCACCATGCGTCCCATTTTCCAGTCGAGACTACGTTCGAGGACTCATCGACGCTGACGGATCTGTTGGATTCACCGCGCAAGGATGGCCCTTTATCTCGTTGACAACAGCCAGCGAAGCCATCTACTTGTATTTTCGCTTCTACGCTCAACATGCCACAGGAGTGCAGCGCACCCTCAAGCGCAATGCGCGCGACGGCATCTACAACATTCTCTACACGAAGGAGAGCGCCCAAAAACTTGCAGCGCAACTCTACTACTCAAAGTGCCTCTCCATGAAGAGAAAGCAAGCCGCTGCCGACTCGCTGGCCTCTTGGTCCCGCCCGGTGGGCATACAGCGCAAGCCAGGACGCATCGAGTGGACGCAGGAGAAGGACGAGATCCTTCTCGCAGCGCCCACCATCGCTCACGCAGCCGTGAAATTGGGTCACACCGCGAATGCTTGTCAGGCACGACGCTGGCGACTGCTGCATGACGTAGCGGACCGGCCAAACTGAACGACTCAGTGGGCACGGCACACAAACATCGTGCCCACTGCCCCTTCTAGCCCTTCACACAGACGACCTGCTTCAGCTTCGCGACGACCTCCACGAGGTCCCGCTGCTGGTCGATGACCTGCTCGATCGGCTTGTAGGCGCCCGGGATCTCGTCCACGACGCCGGAGTCCTTGCGGCACTCCACGCCCCGCGTCTGCTCCTCCAGGTCCTTCGTCGAGAAGCGCCGCTTCGCCGCGTTCCGGCTCATCCGCCGGCCGGCGCCGTGCGACGCCGAGTTGAAGGACTTGGTGTTCCCGAGGCCCTTGACGATGTACGAACCCGTGCCCATGGAGCCCGGGATGATCCCGTACTCGCCGGAACCCGCGCGGATCGCGCCCTTGCGGGTCACGAGCAGGTCCATGCCGTCGTAGCGCTCCTCGGCCACGTAGTTGTGGTGCGCGCTGATCTCTGGCTCGAAGGCCGGCCTGGCCTTCTTGAACTCCTTGCGGATCACATCCTTCAGGAGCGCCATCATGATCGAGCGGTTGTACTTCGCGTACTCCTGAGCCCAGAACAGGTCGTTGCGGTACGCCGCCATCTGCGGGGTGTCCGCGATGAAGACGGCGAGGTCGCGGTCGACCAAGCCCTGGTTGTGCGGGAGTTTCTGAGCGATGCCGATGTGGTGCTCGGCCAGTTCCTTGCCGATGTTGCGGGAACCGGAGTGCAACATGAGCCACACCGAACCGGACATATCGACACAAACTTCACAGAAGTGGTTTCCCCCGCCTAGCGTCCCCATCTGCTTGACTGCGCGCTCCTCGCGGAATTTGACCGCGTCCGCCACCCCGCCGAACCGGCCCCAGAAGTCGTCCCAGCCGCCGGTCGCGAAGGCGTGGAAGCGGGACGGGTCGACCGGGTCGTCGTGCATACCGCGGCCGACCGGGATCGCCTGCTCGATCTTCGAGCGGAGGCGGGACAGGTCACCCGGCAGGTCGTTCGCCGTCAGGGACGTCTTCACCGCCGACATGCCGCAGCCGATGTCGACGCCCACCGCCGCCGGGCACACCGCGCCCCGCATCGCGATGACCGATCCGACCGTCGCGCCCTTGCCGTAGTGCACGTCCGGCATGACCGCCAGGCCCTTGATCCACGGCAGGGTCGCCACGTTCCGCAGTTGCTGGAGCGCGCCTTCCTCCACCGTCGCCGGATCCGTCCACATCCGGATCGGCACCTTCGCACCCGGCAGTTCCACGTACGACATAACGTCCCCGTTCCCCCATAAGGCCAACAGAATTCCTGAATCGCAAAACCGGTGCCAAGGTCGGTGAAAAGGGATGACGGACCGGCGTCCACGGTGTTGCGTGCGATACACATTGTCTGCAGGGGGCGCCCCCGTGCGGCAAGCGATTAACCAGCGGGGACACTGGGGAGACCCGGCGGGCACCGGCCCGTACCCACCGTCGAGAGGAGCCCGAACGTGCAGCGGAAGGCGTACGTACCCGGCGTCGCCGCGCTCCTGGCGGCCGTCCTGGCCGGCTGCACCGGCAGCCCGGACGACGGCGGCCAGTCGGACAACTCCAACCCGGGAAGCGCCGGTACGGCCACCCAGGCCGCCCAGCCCGGCAGGTACGCCACGCTCCCCGAGCCCTGCGGTGTGGTCGAGGACGCGACGCTCGACCAACTCCTGCCCGGCATCGGGGAGATGACCGACGAGGCGCAGCGCGAGAAGGCGTACGCGGGCGAGGCGACCCTCACGTACGACACCGACCGCAAGGTGGGTTGCCGCTGGAAGGTGGAGTCGGCGGAGGCGACCGACCACCTGCTGGTCGACTTCGAGCGGGCCGTCTCCTACGACAACGCCGTCAGCGACGACACCCAGGCCGAGGAACTCTTCGCGGAGAAGCGGGAAGCGGCGCAGCTCCCGGAGCCGACGGTGACGGCCACGGAGTCCGCCACTCCGTCCATCGGCCCTTCCACGAACCCGAGTTCGTCCCCCTCGTCCGGGTCGTCCGCCACCGCCTCGCCGTCCGCCGCCCCTTCCGATCTCCAGCCCCGTCTGCTGGAGGACCTGGGTGAGGAGGCGTTCCTCGACGACGAGCTGAACAGCTCCGGTTCGACCGCCGAGCAGCGCACGGTGACTGTGGCGTTCCGCACGTCCAACGTGATCGTGACCGTCGAGTACGCGGAGCAGCCGGTGACCGTCGGAGTCGTCCCGGACAGCAAGGAATTGCAGGACAGGGCACGGAAACTGGCCTTGGAGCTGGCCGATTCGCTGAGCGGCTGAGCGCCGTCCGGGGTCCCTTCGGCCTCCTGCGCGAAGCACGTGAAGGGCGACCGCGCGGATGGCTCACCGCGTACCGTGACCCCTCGGATCCCGTTCCGACCGCAGGGAAACACGAGCGTCATGAGTGAAGGAACCATGCAGCGACGAGTACAGCGAGACCCGCGATCACCGCGAGCGAAGCGCCTTGCCCGCGTCCTTGTCTGCGCGGTCGCCGTCCCCTTGGTCGTCGCCGGCTGCTCCTCGGACTCCGGCTCCGACGACGGCAAGGACAAGGGCGCCTCCGCCTCCGCCTCGCAGTCCGCGAGCCCGTCCCCGACGGTGCGGGCGGCGGCGTACAGGACGCTTCCGGAGCCGTGCGCGGTGTTGTCCGAGAAGACCCTGGACGACCTGGCGCCGAAGGCGAAGTCGGGCAAGGAGGGCTCCTCGGACGACGTCTCCACCCGGAGCAGCTGCTCCTGGAGCAGCCTGGACAACAACGGTGTGAAGGGCTCGCAGTTCCGCTGGCTGAACGTGTCGCTGCTGCGCTTCGAGTCGGACACCACCCGTGGTGCGGGCGACGAGCTCGCCCAGGGGTACTACGACAAGCAGGTGCGGGACGCGCAGTCGTCCGAGGGCGCGAAGAGCACCAAGTCGGAGCCGGTCGGCGGGGTCGGTGACGAGGCGACCGCGGTGCGTTACGACCTGAAGAAGAAGGAAGGCACCTTCAAGCAGCAGACGGTCGTGGCGCGCGTGGAGAACGTGGTCGTCACCCTCGACTACAACGGTGCCGGTCTCGCCGGTGACAAGACGCCGGACGCCGACGATCTGATGAAGGACGCGCAGAAGGCGGCCAAGGAGGTGGTGGCCTCGGTGACGAAGGCGAACGGCACGGGCGCCGCGCCGTCCGGGTCGGCGTCCGCGTCCCCCTCGAAGTCGGCGTCGAAGTCGGCCTCGAAGTCTCCTTCCGAGTCTGCCTCGAAGTCCGCTTCGAAGGCGTCGAGCAAGAGCTGACCCGGCCCTGAACGTGAACCGGCCACCCGTCCTCCGCACGCATGTGCCACTCTGTTGCGCGCAACAACACGCACTGGGAGGGGAGTACGGGTGGCCGCGCCACTGCAGCTGACACGGATGCACCGGGTTCTCATCGGCGTGGTCGTCTTCGGTGCCGTGATCATCGCCGGAATCGGCTTCGCGGGTTCGTACGCGGCCGTCCGTGAGCTCGCCCTGCAGAAGGGCTTCGGGAACTTCAGTTACGTCTTCCCGATCGGCATCGACGCCGGTATCTGCGTCCTGCTGGCCCTGGACCTGCTGCTGACCTGGATCCGCATCCCGTTCCCGCTGCTGCGGCAGACGGCGTGGCTGCTGACGGCGGCGACGATCGCGTTCAACGGCGCGGCGGCGTGGCCCGACCCGCTGGGCGTGGGCATGCACGGGGTGATCCCGATCCTGTTCGTGGTCTCGGTGGAGGCCGCCCGGCACGCGGTCGGCCGGATCGCCGACATCACCGCCGACAAGCACATGGAGGGTGTCCGGCTCACCCGCTGGATGCTGTCGCCGGTGCCGACGTTCCTGCTGTGGCGCCGGATGAAGCTGTGGGAGCTGCGCTCCTACGAGCAGGTGATCAAGCTGGAGCAGGAGCGCCTGGTCTACCAGGCCCGTCTCCGTTCCCGCTTCGGCCGTGCCTGGCGCCGCAAGGCCCCGGTCGAGTCCCTGATGCCGCTGCGCCTCGCCAAGTACGGCGTTCCCCTGGCCGAAACGGCCCCGTCGGGCCTGGCGGCGGCAGGCATAGAACCGGCCCTGATACCCCCGGCTCCGGCGCCGGCGCCGGAGCTCGAGGCGTCCGCGGCCGTAGCCGCGGGTGGCTACGCCGACGCAGCCGCGGGCAGTCGTGCCGCTGGGGCGGCACGGGTGGGCGCGGCGGCACCTCATAGCGAGCAGCGCCTGGAAATCGAGGGCAACCCCGACCCTGAGCCCCAGGACGACACCGCCGGCAACCCTTGGCTGCACGCCCGCGACCCGCAGACCGTCGAGTACCACGGTGGCTACGACCCCACCTACGACCCCGACGAGGAGTACGCCCGCTGGTACGCGGAACAGCAGCAGGCCGAGCAGTACGAGGACCAGTACCAGGAGGAGCCGCCCCTCCAGGAGCCCTCCCCGGAGGAGACCGGCAGTTTCCCCATCCCCGTGGTCCCCGGCCGCACCCGTGAGCTGGGCGACGGCGGCGGCACCCCCCTCACGGACCCGGACGAGGAGGCGTACTACCAGGTGTTCCGCCAGTCGATAGACGGCAGCTACCCCACGCCCCGCGTCCTCGGTGACAACATCCAGGCGACCTACGGCACGACGCTGAACCCGAGCGAGCTGAAGACCCTCGCCGAACGCTTCCAGCAGCGCCACACGGCGGAACTGGAAGAGGACCACATCGCGTGAGGCGCTAAGCGCGGGGCGCGAACACGACGACAGGGGGCGTCCGGCCGGCACCGGACGCCCCCTGTCGTCGTACGGGTGGGAACTACTCCCCGAGCAGCACCCGCACCCGCTCCTGCCCCACCGCCAGCAGCAGCGTGGGCAGCCGCGGTCCCGTGTCCCGCCCGACCAGCAGGTGGTACAGCAGAGCGAAGAACGACCGCTGGGCGGTCTTGATCTCCGCCGGCAGTTCCTTGGGCGTGGCGTCGGCGGAGAAGCCCGCCTGGACCTTGGGCACGCCGTAGACGAGGTGGGTGAGTCCGTCCAGCGACCAGTTGTCGGCGAGTCCGTCGAGCAGCAGCCGCAGCGACTGCCGGCCCTGCTCGTCGAGCGACTTCAGCAGCTCGGCGTCGGGCTCCGCGCGGACGATGGTGCGCTGGTCGGCGGGGACGTGGGTGTTGATCCACGCCTCGGCCTTGTCGTACCGGGGCCGGGCCTCGTCCAGGGAGCCCAGCGGGTCGGACGGGTCGAGCTCGCTCAGGATCCGCAGCGCCTGGTCCTCGTGCCCGGCGGTGATGTCGGCCACCGAGGCGAGCGTGCGGTACGGCAGCGGCCTGGCCGTCCGCGGCAGCTCACCGCTCGCCGTGCGCACCGCGCGGGAGTGCGCGGCGGCGTCGGCGGGGAGGGCGCTGCCGTCGGCGACCTTGGCGTCGAGGCGGTCCCACTCGTCGTAGAGGCGCTGGATCTCCTGGTCGAAGGCGATCTTGAAGGACTGGTTGGGCCTGCGGCGGGCGTAGAGCCAGCGCAGCAGCTGCGGCTCCATGATCTTCAGCGCGTCGGCGGGCGTGGGCACCCCGCCCCGCGACGACGACATCTTCGCCATGCCGCTGATGCCGACGAACGCGTACATCGGGCCGATCGGCTGCTTGCCGTCGAAGATCCCGACGATCTGTCCGCCGACCTGGAACGAGGACCCGGGGGACGAGTGGTCGACCCCGCTCGGCTCGAAGATCACGCCTTCGTACGCCCACCGCATGGGCCAGTCGACCTTCCAGACCAGCTTGCCGCGGTTGAACTCGTTCAGCCGGACGGTCTCCGAGAAGCCGCACTCCGTGCAGGCGTAGGTCAGCTCGGTGGAGTCGTCGTCGTACGCGGTGACCGTCGTCAGGTCCTTCTCGCAGTTGCCGCAGTACGGCTTGTACGGGAAGTAACCGGCGGCGCCGGAGCTGCCGTCGTCCTCGGCGGCGGCGCCGGAGCCCTCGGCGGCCTCCAGCTCGGCCTCGTCGACCGGCTTCTGCTGCTGCTTCTTCGCCGGGGTCTTCTTGGTGCGGTACTGGGCGAGGATCGCGTCGATGTCGGCGCGGTGCCGGACGGCGTGCAGGATCTGCTCGCGGTAGACGCCGGAGGTGTACTGCTCGGTCTGGCTGATCCCGTCGAACTCCACGCCCAGCTCGGCCAGCGACGCGGTCATCGCGGCCTTGAAGTGCTCGGCCCAGTTCGGGTGGGCGGAGCCCTTGGGGGCGGGGACGGAGGTCAGCGGCTTGCCGATGTGCTCGGCCCACGACTCGTCGACGCCGGTGATGCCGGCCGGGACCTTGCGGTAGCGGTCGTAGTCGTCCCAGGAGATCAGGTGCCGGACCTGGTGGCCGCGGCGGCGGATCTCGTCGGCGACGAGGTGGGGGGTCATGACCTCGCGGAGGTTGCCCAGGTGGATCGGGCCGGAGGGCGACAGCCCGGACGCGACGACCACAGGTTTGCCCGGGGCCCGACGCTCCGACTCCTCGATGACCTCATCCGCGAAACGGGAGACCCAGTCGGTGGTCTCGGTGCTCTGAGCCACGATCGGCACGTCCTTCTTTCTGCTCGGGCAGCCGGTACGGTCGCACGGCTGACCGCTCCATTCTCCCAGCAACGGCGGCAACGGCGAAAACGCCTTTTCGCCGGCGCCCCGAGGGGCGCGGGCCGTGTCGATGTGCGGCTCCGCCGCGCGGGCGCGACCAGCCCCCACCGCCCCGCGGCCGAGAAAATCGCTTCGCCCCCCGTGGGATACTGACCGTGTCTATCTGAACCCACGAGGAGAACGGCACCCACTCCTATGGCCTCGGTCACATCGCTCACCGATCTCGTCAACCAGCAGCTCACGTCCGCCCTCTCGGCCACCCGGCCGGAGGCAGCCGCGGACCCGCTGCTGCGACGAAGCGACCGGGCGGACTTCCAGGCCAACGGCATCCTCGCGCTGGCCAAGAAGGCGAAGGCGAACCCGCGGGAGCTGGCGACCGAGGTCGTCGCCCGCATCGCCACCGGCGACCTGATCAAGGACGTCGAGGTCTCCGGCCCCGGCTTCCTCAACATCACCCTCGCCGACCGGGCGATCACCGAGAACCTCGCCGCGCGGCACGCGGACGGCGAGCGCCTCGGCGTGCCGCTGAAGGAGGACGCGGGCGTCACGGTCGTCGACTACGCCCAGCCGAACGTGGCGAAGGAGATGCACGTCGGCCACCTGCGGTCGGCGGTCATCGGCGACGCCCTGCGCGGCATGCTCGACTTCACCGGCGAGAAGACGATCGGCCGGCACCACATCGGCGACTGGGGCACCCAGTTCGGCATGCTCATCCAGTACCTGTTCGAGCACCCCGGCGAGCTGGCCCCGCCGGAGGACGTCGACGGCGAGCAGGCCATGTCGAACCTGAACCGGGTGTACAAGGCGTCGCGTGCGCTCTTCGACTCGGACGAGGAGTTCAAGGAGCGGGCCCGCAAGCGGGTCGTCGCCCTGCAGTCGGGTGACAAGGAGACGCTGGAGCTGTGGCAGCAGTTCGTGGACGAGTCGAAGGTCTACTTCTACTCCGTCTTCGAGAAGCTCGACATGGAGATCCGTGACGAGGAGATCGTCGGCGAGTCCGCGTACAACGAGGGCATGCCCGAGACCGCCCGTCTCCTGGAGGAGATGGGCGTGGCGGAGCGCTCCGAGGGCGCGCTCGTGGTGTTCTTCGACGAGATCCGCGGCAAGGACGACCAGCGGGTCCCGCTGATCGTGCAGAAGGCCGACGGCGGCTTCGGCTACGCGGCGTCCGACCTGACCGCGATCCGCAACCGCGTCGTCGACCTGCACGCGACCACGCTGCTGTACGTCGTCGACGTGCGCCAGTCGCTGCACTTCAGGATGGTCTTCGAGACGGCCCGCCGGGCCGGCTGGCTCGGCGACGACGTCACCGCGCACAACATGGGCTACGGCACGGTGCTCGGCGCGGACGGCAAGCCCTTCAAGACGCGTGCGGGCGAGACCGTACGGCTCGAGGACCTGCTGGACGAGGCGGTGCAGCGGGCGGCGGAGGTCGTACGGGAGAAGGCGCGGGACCTCACCGAGGAGGAGATCCAGGAGCGGGCCGCGCAGGTCGGCATCGGGGCCGTGAAGTACGCGGACCTGTCGACGTCGCCGAACCGCGACTACAAGTTCGACCTGGACCAGATGGTCTCGCTCAACGGCGACACCAGTGTGTACCTCCAGTACGCCTACGCCCGGATCCAGTCCATCCTCCGCAAGGCCGGCGAGGTCCGCCCGGCCGCTCACCCGGAGCTGGAGCTGCACGGGGCGGAGCGCGCGCTGGGCCTGCACCTGGACGCCTTCGGGGACACGGTCTTCGAGGCCGCCGCGGAGTACGCCCCGCACAAGCTGGCCGCGTACCTGTACCAGCTGGCGTCGCTGTACACGTCGTTCTACGACAAGTGCCCGGTGCTGAAGGCCGAGTTGCCGGAGCAGGTGGCCAACCGCCTGTTCCTGTGCGACCTCACGGCCCGCACGCTCCACCAGGGCATGGCCCTGCTGGGCATCCGGACGCCCGAGCGGCTCTGACTCGGCGGCGGAGCGGGGGAGTTGCCAGTGCCGGGACCTACGGTCACCGGCATGGCGCCTCTCCCCCGTCCGCTGCCCCGGCAGGCAGCCGACCCCGGCGGGCGTTCCCCCGGGCTGCGGCTGCCGCCCGGCAGGCTCGTCGACGTGACGGAGGACGGGCCGTGGTCCGAGCCGTTCCTGTGGCACGCCGGGAAACCCGCCGGGCCCGGCCGGTGGGCCGCGTTCGGCGGGCCGGCGGCCCGGGCGGGGCTGCTGCCGGTCCGGTGGGACCGAGCGGCCGGCCTACGCCACCCCGAAGCCCCGTGCCAGCCTGCGCAGTCCCTCCGCGATCTCGTCCGGTGTCTGGGTGACGAAGCAGAGCCGCAGCGTGGCCCGGTCGGGCTCGTCGGCGTGGAAGGGCGCGCCGGGGACGTACGCCACGTCGTGCCGGACCACGTCGGGGAGCAGGGCCGTGGTGTCGTACGGCTCCGGGAGGCGGGCCCAGAGGAACATGCCGCCCTCGGGGCGGGTCCAGGTCGAGCCGGCCGGGAGGGCGGCGGGCAGGCCCGCGAGCATCGCGTCCCGGCGGGCGCCGTAGGCCGCGGCGACCCGCGCGACGTGGGCGTCGAGGTCGTTGTCGGCGAGGTAGCGGGCCGCGGCGAGCTGGTTGACGGTGGGGGTGTGCAGGTCGGCGGCCTGCTTGGCGACGGCACAGGCGCGGCGCAGGCCGGCGGGGGCGCGCAGCCAGCCCAGGCGCAGGCCGGGGGCCATCACCTTGGAGAAGCTGCCGAGCAGCACGGTGCGGTCCTCGGCGCCGGGGTGGGCGGCGATCCAGGGAACGCGTTCGCCCTCGTAGCGCAGTTCGCCGTACGGGTCGTCCTCGACGATCCACAGTCCGCGCCGGGCGGCGACCTCCGCGACGGCGGCGCGGCGGTCGGCGGGCAGGGTGCGGCCGGTGGGGTTCTGGAAGGTGGGCACGGTGTAGAGGAGTTTGGGGCGTTCGCGCGCCACCAGTTCGTCCAGCGCGTCCGGGTCGAGGCCGTGCTCGTCGCCGGGGACGGCCACCACGCGCGCCCCGGCGAGGGAGAACGCCTGAAGTGCCGCGAGGTAGCAGGGACTTTCGACGAGGACCGTGTCGCCGGGTTCGAGCAGCACGGTGGCGAGGAGGGAGAGGGCCTGCTGGGATCCGGTGGTGATGAGCAGGTCGTCGGGGGTGGTGGGCAGGGAGCGGGCGGCCGTGCGGGCGGCGAGGGCCGTCCGTAGCGCGGGCTCGCCCTCCGTCGTGGAGTACTGCAGGGCCCGCGCGGGTGTTTCGGCGAGCACCGCGCGGTACGCCGCCGCGATGCCGTCGGTGTCGAACAGTTCGGGGGCCGGGAGCCCGCCCGCGAAGTTGATCACCTCGGGGCGGGCGGTGACGGCCAGGATGTCCCGTACGGGTGAGCCGCCGACCGTGCGGGCCCGTGCCGCGAACGGCGGCGTGGGGGCGAGGGCGGAGGTGGCGGGCTCGGTGACGGTCATGGCACGGCTCCTCGGTCTGCGGTGACGACGCGTGCCCGCAGCCTAGGAAATTGCGTGCCCTCTACACGCGGCTTTCCGCGATCCGGACAGCCGGGCCCGCCTCAGCCCTTCGTGGCGACGGCCCCGTGGACGTTGATGTCGGCGTCCGTCACGCGGGTCGTTGTCGACGTACACGACCCGGGAGCCGGGGGCGACGCGCTGGGCGATCTGGTGCACGTTCTCCGCGGTGGGCAGGCCGGTGCCGATGCCGAGGAACTGCCGGATGCCGTCGTCCGTCACCAGCGTGTTCACCGCGCGCCGCAGGAAGTCCCGGTCGTGCCGCACGTCGAGGTACCCGCGCGGGTTCGCCGCCGGCCCCGCGGTCGCCGCCGACAGGTCCGCGGGGTAGTGGTCCTCGCCCCCGAGGAAGACGTCGTAGACCCGGGCCGGATGCGCCTTGCCGCTGTCGATCCGCCGCTGCAGCTCGGCGGGATCCTGACTGGGCGCGTCACCGGTCATGGGCGTCTCCCTGGGGGTCCCGGGCATCGGCCGACGTTCAACCACCCAACGTGCACGGCGATTTGACGGTGCCCGGTCGGCTCTATCCGAGGTTCGTCGTGCCCTCCGGGACCCACTCCTCGCCGCCCAGCGGGAACTCGTACGCCGGGCGCCCGCTGTTGCCGCTGGTGCGGAAGGGGCGGCCCTTGTCGTCCACGGTGAGCGTGCCGCTGCGGGAGCCGCTGGACCACTTCAGCTCCAGGTACCAGCTCACGTCGTAGGCGGAGGCGTCGGCGGTGATGTAGTAGACCTCGGGGTCCGACTCGCTCACCGAGAACGGGAAGTCCCGCTGCCCGGACGCCGGGGTCACGGCCGGGCGGGCGGCGTCGAGGGCGACCGTGAAGGAACGCGTGGGCACGTTGCCGCCGCAGCCCACGCCGGGGTAACCCATCACGAAGTCGTTCCAGGCCAGCGGCGACCGCTTGCCCGCCACCCGCACGGTGAGTCCTTGCACGACCACCGTCTCGTCCCCGGTCCCCTGCACGGTGAGCTGCACATACTGCTGCCCCGACGAGACGGCCCCGAACGAACTGGCCCACGCCGTCGCGCCCTGCTCCTGCGGCGGCGGCTTCACCTCACTCGCCGGCCTGTTGACCAGATACCGCTGCGAGCAGGGGCTCTCCCACGCGTACGGGTGGGTCTGCACGGTCAGCGGCACGGCGTCTCCGGCGCCGTCGTCCTCCGGGGTGGCGGAGGCGGTGGCCGGAGCGCGGGGTGCCTCCTTCTCGTCCTTCGCGGACGGGGACGGAGACGGGGACGCGGAGGAAGAGGGGGAGGAAGAGGCGGAGGCGGAGGGCGACGCGGTGACGTCCTTGTCCTTGCCCGCCCCGACGGTCGCGGAGCCCACCGGGCCCTTCCGGTCGCTCCCGCCCCCGTCGCCGTCCGGCATGCCCAGGGCGAACGTGACCCCACCGAGCACGGCGGCCACGGCGACCCCCGCGAGGACGGCGGTACGGGTACGACGGCGGGGGCGGACACGGACCTCGCCGGAACCGGTGACCACCGGGATCCCGGCCTCCTGGGGCCCTGCTTCCGGGGTTCCCGCTTCCGGGGCCCCTGCCTCCAGGGACCCCGCTCCCGAGGAGCCTGCTCCCGGAGCCCCCGCTCCCAGGGACCCCGCTCCCGAGGAGCCTGCTCCCGGAGCCCCCGCTTCCAAGGACCCTGCTTCCGGGGTTCCCGCTTCCGGGGCCCCTGCTCCCGGAGCCGTCGCCTCCCGGGACCCCGCTCCCGGAGCCGTCGTCTCCCGGGACCCCGCTCCCGGGGCCTCCGCTCCCGGAGCCCCCGCTTCCGGGCCCCCGGCCTCGGGCTGCCCGGCCGTCGGTTGCCCGGCCACCGGACGGCCGTCTGCTTCCTGGGCCCGGACCGCCGCCTCCTCCACCGTTTCACCGGCAGGTGCCGGTCCGCCGACGCGCGCCGGTTCACCGGCAGGTGCCGGTGCGCCCACGGACGCCGCTCCCCCGGCGGGCGCCGCTCCCTGTGACGGCGCCCCCTTCCGTCCCCGGGTCACATCCGCCAGCACCCACTTCCGGTGCAGCTCGACCAGTTCCTCGGGGCGTGCCTTGCACAACCGGGCCAGCCGTTCGACCGGCGCGTACTCCGTCGGCACCGCGTCCCCGTTGCAGTACCGGTGCAGGGTCGACGTACTCATGTGGAGCCGTTTGGCGAGCACCCCGTAGCTCAGCCCGGACCGCTCCTTCAAGGTCCTCAACTGCGCGGCGAAATCCGCCGCGGCCGTGTTCTCCGACACTGTTCCTCCCGCCCCCGTGTTCCATTCCGCCGTTCCAGGGGACGGTCGTTTCCCCAGGTCACAGCGTTCCGCGCGTTCCAGCGTCCCGGATCCCCCGCCAGGTGTGGCGACCGGGACGGATCGGCGGACAAGCTCTGGTCATCCAAGCACGCCGCTCCCGGCTCCCGGTCGAGTGGCCACGCCGAACCCCTGAACCACGTAAAGGAATTCACCATGCGCACCTCTCACATCCGCCTCGTCGCCGCCGCCGGAGCCGCCCTCGCCGCCCTCGCCCTCACCGCCTGCGAGGACGGCACGGGCACCCAGGACGAGGGCGCCCCCAAGCCCGCGGGGGCGGCGGAGAGCGTCGAGTCCCCCTCGGGCTCCGCCCAGCCCGACAAGGGCCAGAGCGCCGGCAGCGGCAGCGGCACCACGGAGCAGGACAAGTCCGGCGGCAGGACCGGCGACAAGGGGACGTCCGCCAACACCGGCGGGGACTCCGGCGATTCCGATGACCCCGGGGTCACCCGGCTCTCCTGCAACGGCTCCAACACCACCGTCGACGCCCAGCCGGTGTCCCGCCCCGTCAACCACATGCTGATCACGGTCAAGAACTCGGGTTCGCAGAACTGCAACCTCACCTACTACCCGGTGCTCCGCTTCGACGAGATGCAGTGGGTGCCGCAGCCCGTCGAGGCGTCGAAGCCGCAGGCCGTGGTCACCCTCGCCCCGGGTGAGACGGCGTACGCGGGCGTGCTCCTGTCGGCCGCCGACGGCAGCGGGGACGGCGGCACCACCGCCCACAAGCTCACCGTCGCCTTCCAGGGCTCCACCCCGAACAGCGACGGCGGCCCGTCGGCCATCCCGGCCCTGCCGGCGGACGGCGTGTACTACGACAGCAGCATGGCGGTGACGTACTGGCAGCAGTCGATGGACGACGCCCTCACCTACTGAACCTACTGAACGGCACCCAGCTTCTGGGCCACCTCGGTGGCCCAGTAGGTGAGGATGTTGCGCGCACCGGCCCGCTTGATGCCGGTCAGCGCCTCCAGGATCGCCCGGTCCCGGTCGATCCAGCCCTTCTCGGCGGCGGCCTCGATCATCGAGTACTCACCGGAGATCTGGTACGCCGCCACCGGCACGTCCACCGAGTCCGCGACCCGGGCGAGGATGTCCAGGTACGGGCCCGCCGGCTTCACCATCACCATGTCGGCGCCCTCCTCCAGGTCGAGCGCCAGCTCGCGCATCGACTCACGGACGTTCGCCGGGTCCTGCTGGTACGTCTTGCGGTCGCCCTTGAGCGAGGAGCCGACGGCCTCCCGGAACGGCCCGTAGAAGGCGGAGGCGTACTTGGCGGTGTACGCGAGGATCGCCACGTCCTCCCGGCCGATCTGGTCGAGTGCGTCGCGGACGACCCCGATCTGCCCGTCCATCATCCCGCTCGGCCCGACGACGTGGGCGCCCGCGTCGGCCTGCACCTGGGCCATCTCCGCGTACCGTTCGAGCGTGGCGTCGTTGTCGACGCGCCCCTGCTCGTCGAGGACCCCGCAGTGCCCGTGATCGGTCGTCTCGTCGAGGCACAGGTCGGACATGACGAGCAGGTCGTCCCCGACCTCGGCCCGCACGTCCCGCAGGGCCACCTGGAGGATCCCGTCCGGGTCGGTGCCGGGCGTCCCGACCGCGTCCTTCTTGGACTCCTCCGGCACGCCGAACAGCATGATCCCGGAGATCCCGGCCGCCACGGCCTCCGCCGCCGCCTTCTTCAGGCTGTCCCGCGTGTGCTGCACGACACCGGGCATCGCCGCGATCGGCACCGGTTCGTCCGCGCCCTCGCGCACGAAGGCCGGGAGGATGAAGTCGGCGGGGTGCAGCCGGGTCTCGGCGACCATGCGCCGCATGGCGGGGGTGGTACGCAGACGCCGCGGCCGCGTGCCGGGGAAGGATCCGTACGTCGTCATACCACCTACGCTACGCCCGCCCCTCCCGTGCCTTTACCGACGCGGAGTCGGCCCGGACCTCCGGGGCCGGTCACCGGGGGTATACGGTGCTCGTCGCCCGTCATCACGCCACCCGAGGGGGACCCGACCGTGCACAGCGCCGCCGTAACGGCCGAGGGCGACCGCATCCGCTGGGTCGAGCTGCCCGGCCGGGACCCGGCCCGCGTCTACGTGCACGGACTGGGCGCCACCTCCCCCGCGTACTTCACCGCGACCGCGGTCCACCCGCTCCTCGCGGGTCACCGCTCGCTCCTGGTGGACCTGCTCGGCCACGGCCACAGCGACCGCCCCACCTCGTTCGCCTACACCCTGGAGGACCACGCCGACGCGCTCGCCGCCGCCCTGCGCGCCGCCGACGTCACGGGGGCCGACGTGGTCGCCCACAGCATGGGCGGTTCCGTCGCCGTCGTCCTCGCGGCCCGCCACCCGGAGCTGGTGTCGCGGCTGGTCCTGGTCGACGCCAACCTCGACCCGCTGCCCCGGGTGCCCGGCGCCCTCGGCAGCAGCGGCATCGCGGCGTACCCGGAGGAGGATTTCGTGGCCGGCGGCTGGCGTGAGGTCCGCGACCGCGCGGGCGCGCACTGGTGGTCGACGATGCGGCTGGCGGGCCTGGAGGCCCTGCACCGCAGCGCGTCCCACCTGGTCGACGGCACCGTCCCGACGATGCGCGAGCTGCTGCTCGCCCTGCCGGTCCCCCGCACGTTCCTGTTCCCCGAGGCCGACGGCCCGTTCCCCGGCACGGACGGACTGACGGCCGCGGGTGTTTCGGTGGTCCCGGTCCCCGACTGCGGCCACAACGTCATGCTGGACAATCCGGAGGCGTTCGCCCGAGCCGTGGCGGAGGCACTGGCCCCGTAGGTCCAGGAGGCCTCGTAAGTCCCTGGACCTCGTAGGTCTCGCAGGTCTCGCAGGAAAGGACTGTCATGCGGCTTCGCTGTGCCGTGCTCGACGACTTCCAGGACATCGCCACCACGATCGCCGACTGGAGCCCCCTCCACGACCGCGTGGAGGTGACCGCCTTCACCGGGCACTTCGCCACGGAGGACGAACTGGCCGCGGCGCTCGCGGACTTCGACATCGCGGTGACGCTGCGGGAACGCGTCCCGTTCCGCGCCTCCCTGCTCGACCGGCTCCCCCGGCTGAAGCTGATCGTCGCGTCCGGCATGCGCAACTCGGTCATCGACCACGCCGCCGCCGAACGCAACGGCGTCACGGTCTGCGGCACCCAGAGCTCCCCCACCCCGCCGGTGGAGCTGACCTGGGCGCTGCTGCTCGGGCTGGCCCGCGGCATCGTCCCGGAGAACAACGCCCTGCGCGCGGGCGGCCCCTGGCAGTCGACGGTCGGCGCCGACCTGCACGGCCGCCGCCTCGGCCTGCTCGGACTGGGCAGGATCGGCAGCAGGGTGGCACGGGTGGGCCTCGCCTTCGGCATGGAGGTCACGGCGTGGAGCCCGCACCTCACCAAGGAGCGCACGGACGAGGTGGGCGTCGAACTCGCCCCCTCGAAGGAGGAGTTGCTCCGCACCGGTGACTTCGTGTCGCTCCACCTCGTACTGGGCGACACCACCCGGGGCATCCTGGGCGCCCCCGAACTGGCCCTGATGAAGCCGACCGCCCACCTGATCAACACCTCCCGCTCGGCACTCGTCGACCAGGACGCCCTGCTCACCGCACTGCACGAGGGCCGGATCGCGGGCGCGGCCGTCGACGTCTTCGACACGGAGCCCCTCCCCGCCGACCACCCGGTGCGCACCGCCCCCCGCCTCCTGGCCACCCCGCACCTCGGCTACGTCTCCGAGCTCAACTACCGCACGTACTACGGCCAGGCGGTCGAGGACATCGAGGCCTACCTGTCCGGCACCCCGATCCGCCGCCTCGGCTGAGGTAACGGGGCGCTAGAATGTGCGCGTTGGCCTTCGGCGCCCCGACGGGTGCGCTCGGAGGCTTTTTTCATGCCTTCCGACACCTCCGAACCCACCACCACATACCGCGCGTTGCTCGGCAACCGCGAGTTCACCGGCCTGTACGTGAGCTTCACCCTCACGGTCGCCGCGAGCACGCTGTCGGGCTTCGCGCTCGCCACGCTGGTCGACCGGCGGACCGGCTCCCCGTTCCTGACCGCCGTGAGCATGTACGGCGCCACCTTCGCGACCGTGCTCGGCGCGATGACGCTGATGTCGGTCGCGGACGGGAACCGCCCCCGCCGCACCCTCGTCGCGCTCCAGTGCGTCTCGCTGCTGGGCGTGGCCGCACAGGCGGTCCCCGGACTGCCACTTGCCGTCCGCTTCACCCTCCTCCTGGTACTGGGCTTCTTCCAGTCCCTGGGCACCGGCACCCGGATGGGGCTGCTCGCCGAGGTGGTGCCGGCCTCCGCGTACGTCCCGGCGCGTTCGCTGATGAACATCACCTCGGGCGGCACGGCCGTCCTCGGCTACGCGCTCGGCGCCGTACTGCTGCGGCACCTGAGCCCGCAGGGCGTCTTCGTCGCCGCGACGGCCCTGACCGGCGCCGGGCTGGTCGTGGTGGCGGCGACCGTCCGGGAACGCTCGATCCGCCCGCCCCGCCGCCCCGGCCTGCGGCAGACCTGGACGACGAACACCGCGCTCCTCTCCCGTTCCGGCCCGCGCGCCCTGCTGCTGAACCTGTGGGTCCCCAACGGCCTGATCGTCGGCTGCGAGGCCCTGTTCATCTCCTACGCCCCCGACCACGCCGGTGTCCTCCTGGCCGCCGGATCCGCGGGCATGCTCCTCGGCGACCTGACCGTCGGACGGCTCCTCACCCCCGAACGGCGACGCCGCTGCGCGTTCGCCCTGCGCCTGCTGCTCGCCGCCCCCTACCTGCTGTTCGTCCTCCACCCGCCCCTGCCGGTGGCGGCGGCCGCCGTGTTCGTGGCCGGTGCCGGTTTCGCCGCCACCCTCCCCCTCCAGGAACGGCTCCTGGAGCTGACCCCCGACCCGGTCCGCGGCCAGGTCCAGGGCGTCGAGTCGGCCGGGCGCATGACGTGGCAGGGCATCGGCGCCGCGCTCGCGGGCGGCATCGCCCAGCACCTCACCCCCGCCACGACGATCACCACGCTCGCCGCGGTCTCCGTCGCCGTCACGGTCCTCTCCCGCCCCTTCGTGGCCCGCACCTGAGCCGCCGCCCGACGGGGGTGGTGGGCAGGTCGGGCACCCCGCGGCTTTTGGACCGGTCGGACCGGTGCCTTTTGGCTCTGTCCTTCGGACCATGGCCGCAGCAGGCCGGGAGGACCCTCGGTCAAGCCCTGTGTAAGCCGGCCCGGCGCTCCTGAGCCCCGTGTCACCGTCTCTCTCCGTCTGTAACAGGGGTGTATTAGCGGGTGGTCGGGCGAAACGGCGGCCGGGCCGGACGGCTCTTGATGCTCAGAAACGCTCGCCCGGACCGACGGGCCGGCACCCCGACCGACACCGAGGAAGACACCATGCGCGTCAACAAGCTCACCATCGCAGCCCTGGCCGTCGTCGCGGGCCTCTCGCTCACCGCCTGCCAGAACGACGACGACGCCGCCGCCACGGGCCAGAGCGACTCGCCCGCCTCTTCCTCCTCTTCCTCCTCTTCCTCTTCGAGCGGCGGTTCGGACTCGGACGGCTCGGCCCAGGGAACCGCGGAGGACTCCGCCGGGGAGAGCTCGGGCCAGGAGCAGAGCGCGACCGGCAAGTGCCGCACCGACGAGCTGGAGGTCACGGCGCAGGACAACACCATCGACGGCGACGAGGACAACACCGTCGCGGTGACGTTCACGAACGGCGGCGGCCGGGACTGCTCGATCGCGGGCTTCGCCGGTGTCGACCTGAAGACCAACTCGGGGACGGTGTCCGCGGAGCGCACGGGTGAGCCGGCTCCCGCGACCGTCCTGAAGGACGGCAAGTCGGTCTCCTTCTTCATCTCCTACCCGGCCAACGACACGGGCGGCTCCGGCGTCCGCATCACCGGGCTCGTGGTGACCCCGCCGAACGAGACGAAGTCGGTCACCCTCGACTGGCCGGGCGCCGCCTCGCTGCCCGTCACGGACGGCTCCGGCACCCCGGTGAAGGTCGGCCCGATCGGCAGCGCCGGCCAGGGCGACTGACCCGCACCACCGGTACCGGGGGCACCGTCAGTGGATGGTGTACTCGCACAGGTGCTTGCCCTCGGCGCCGCCCTGATCCTCGACGACCTTCTTCCCGTCGACGGTGATCGAGCAGGGGGCCGCCCCCAACTGACCGCTGGACAGCTTCACCGATCCCGGAACGACGGACACCGTGATCCCGACCTTGCGCTCGGTGGAGTTCAAGGTCATCTCGTCCGTCTTCTTCCACGGCAGCGTGACCTGTTCGGTGCTGTTCGTACCGAGGGTGTAGTAGACGCTGGACTTGCCCGCGCCGCCCACTTCGAGGGTGACCTCGTACGTCTTGTCCTCACCCTCGGAGGACGCCCCGGACGACGCCTCGGAGGACGAGGCGGCCGTGCTCCCGCCGGCACGCTCCTTCTCGTCACCGTCGCCGCTGCCGCCGCCGCACGCCGTCATCAGCCCGGCCGCCGCGATGAGCGCCGTCACGGTCGTTGCCCTGCGCATGTGTGTTCTCCCACGTGGTACGGATATGACCCGATGTGCGTCATGGGTCATACGAAGCATCGTATGCATGGCACCGACCGGCATCGCAGGGTGCCGGTGGGCCGCTCACCGGGCGAGGTCCGGGGTAGTCGTAGTTGATGATGTCCTCGCCGTAGATGTTCGTGCCGTCGGCCCTCAGGTACTGGCCCGCCTTGGTGAACGTCTTCGGCCCCGCCACCCAGTCGGCCACGAGGCCGTGGTCCTTCTGCCACTGCTTGGTGGCCGCCAGGGCGTTGGCGCCGAAGGAGCAGTCCACCGCGACGGAGTGGTTGGTACCCAGGTAGCCGTCGGCCCGGAGAATGGTCTGCCACACCGCCGGGCCGAGTGCAGGCGGGAACTGGCCGGCCTCGCGGCCCGGCCTGCCCCTCCCCGAGGACGTCGACGCCCTCTGCCGCCGAGGTCACCGGAAGCGGCCGGCCTCCAGCTCGGCCCACACGGTCTTGCACGGGAACGGCCCCGGCGGCACACCCCAACGGTCGGCCGACTCCTCCACCAGCAACAGCCCGTAACCCGACTCTGCGGGCTCCGGCGGAGCGTCCCGAGCCACGGGCGCGCTCTCACCCCTGGGGTCGGTCACCTCGATGCGCAGCACCCCGTCCACGGTGACGGTGAGGGTGAGCCGGAAACCCCGGCCGGGGACACGGCCGTGCACAACGGCGTTCGTGGCCAGTTCGGCGACGATCAGCCGGGCCGGGTCCAACGGCAGCCCCCAGGAACCCAGTTGCTCGGTGGCGAGCAGGCGGGCGAGACGGGCGCCCCGACGCGTGGCGGAGAGCGGCACGGTGAACTGGTGGAGCGGGGTGCGCGGTGCGGCGATTCCTTGACTCATGTCACTCAGCGTGTTCAGGCGCGCGCCTGTTGTGAAGGTGAGTGGCCCGTGCGACCGGAGGCTGTCCGGCTCCGACCGGGCCGCCCTTCAGGGCGACGGCAGCGGAAGGCAGGGCATGTGCGGGTGCCGCAGGTGCTGTCCGCCGTCGTGGACGCACAGGGTGAAGGTCTCCGGCCCCGGCCGCCCTGCCGTGTCGTAGGCGTCGAGAACGTGCTCGACCCGTTCCCACAGCCGCACCGGACCGCCCTCCCGCACCCGCCAACCACCATCGCCGTCCGGCGTCAGCACGGCGGCCGACCCGCTCACCACGTCGATCAGGTACAGGACATCGCCGACGGTGGCCAGCTGGGCGTCGGGTACCGCACTCTGTACGAGGAAGCGCAGGTGGAAGGCATCCTCGGTCGCGGCGGTGATCTGCTCGGGACCGTGCCGGGCGATCCGCGCCTCCCCCGGCGGCTCCGCCGCCCAGTGGGCGGGGTTGCCGAAGGCCGGCGCCGCATGGGTACGCGCCGACATGAAGGAGACCGTGCCGCCCAGCAGACGACCCTCGGCGGTGCCGTCCCCGGCGACCGTGAGCATGACGCGGGCGTACCCGTAGAGCCAGCCGGAGAGCGTCAGCAGGATCTTCCCGCCCGGCCGGGTCTGGGCGACCAGGGCCGGGGGCACGGCCCTGAAGGAGCAGGCCGCGACGATCCGGTCGAACGGGGCCTCGGGCCAGTACCCGTACAGCCCGTCCGCGACCGCGAGGGTGGGCGCGTAACCGCAGCCGTGCAGCGCGCCCGCGGCCCGCTCCAGCCGGTGCGGGTCCACCTCGACGCTCGTCACGGCGGCCGATCCGAGGCGTTCGCAGGCGAGCGCGGTCGAGTACCCCGTCCCCGTGCCGATCTCCAGCACCGAGTGCCCTTCCCGCACGTCGGCGTCGGCCCACATCCGCACCACGAGCGACGGCAGGGTGGAGGACGAGGTCGGGGCCCCTCCGTGCCGCTCGGCCGGGTGCTCCCAGTCGGGTTCGTCGCCGTCGAACTGCGTGATGAGCGTGGTGTCGGAGTACGCGGCGGCCAGCCAGCGCCCGGAATCGAGTGCGGCGGTGACCGGCTGCCACCGGGTCAGCCCCTGCCCGTCCCGCTCCTCGCCGGGCAGGTAGAAACCGGGCACGAACCGGTGCCGGGGCACCGCCTCCACCGCCGCCCGCCAGGCCGGATCGTCCAGCACCCCGCGTGCGGCGAGGTCCTCCGCCATGATGGCGCGCAGCCGCGCGGCATCGGTGTCGAGGTCTACGGGCATCGTCATGGACGGCCCTTCCTTTCCACGGTGAGAAGGTCGGCGAACGCCTCGGTGATGTCCTCGGCGTCGGGAAGCCAGCCCCACTGTCCGTTCGGGTTGCACTCGATCGCCGTCCAGTGTTCCGGGTCGTCCCCGTCACCGGTGAGGGCGAAGTCGAAGCAGCCGAAGACGAGACCGAACGAGGCCAGGTAGGTGTGCAGCGCCGCCTCGACGGGCGGCGGCACGGTGATCGGGGCGTGGAGCAGGGCGCCCCAGTCGCCCCGGCGCCAGTCCAGCGCGCCGTCGGGTGCGGCGATCTGCTGGGCGAAGACACGACGGCCGACCACGGTGACGCGTACGTCACCGGTCTTGGGGATCTCGGCCTGGAACAGGTGGGCGGTCACGGTGAGCGTGTCGTCGAAGGTCTCCGGGTCGACCCGCTGGGTCCAGATCGCCCCGGCGCGCCCGTCGTCGCCGGTGGGCAGGCCGCGGAACGTCTTGCAGACGACGGGACCGTGGACGGCAGCGAACTCCTCTGCGGTCCTGCGGTCGTTGGTGACCAGCGTCGGAGGAATCCTCAGCCCGAGCCGGGCGAGCCTGCGGAGCTGGGCGGGCTTGGACTCCGCGCGGGCCACCGCGGCCGGGTGGTTGACGTACCGGGCGCCGGGCAGGGCGTTCAGGACGCCGCCGAGCCCGTGCCGCGCCTCGGCGGCGGCGAAGTCCCTTTGCTGCCGGGGCAGATGCGCGAACCGGGTGCCGTAAGGAGTGGGGCGGCGGTAGTACACCGCCGCCACCTCCTCCGGCTCCACCTCCCGGCTCGCCGTACGCAGTCGTCCGCTCCACGCCGGACGGTCCGCACCGATGCGGAAGCCGAACGTCAGGGCGGGTCCGATGTCGGCGGGGTCGACGCGGACGACGGGCACCTCGCGCTCGTTCAACGCGGCGACGACCCGGTCCGCCGTGACGTCCTGCAGCGCGGTGACGACCAGGACGGTGGAAGCCATCGGTCAGTCCGATTCGTAGTCGGTGGTGCTGTCGTCCTGCGTCTGGGACTGCGGACCGTTCCCGTCACCGCCCCCGGACACGGAGGCGGTACCGGTCGTCCTCGACGTCCCGTGCTTGCCCATCTCGACCGGTCGCCCGGCGGTGTCGGCGTAGCGGGCGGTCTGCGTGACGGGGTCGAGCGTCACGGTCGCGTACGGCGGCGGCCCGACCGGCAGCCGGTCGGTGACCAGGCGCAGCGCCCAGGGGGTCCCGGGGGCGAGTGTCGTCATGGAGGTCCTTCCTCTGTCCGCGATGCGGAGTTCCAGATTCTCGCCACTCAGTGTGCTCATGTGCGTGCAGACTGTGAATACGGGCAGCTCGTACGGCCAGTGGCTGTACGCCGGCTGTCCGGTTTCTGTCCGCCTTGCCCGGGGTGACCGGGCGCGGGCGGCCGGAGTTGGTCCGGGGAAGGGCGCGCGACGGGAGGCGGCGAGCATGGGTGAGTGGGAAGCGGGGCTGGACGACGAAGAGGCCGGGGCCGTGATGCGCACGGTCACCCGGCAGCTGAAGCTGTGGCGGGAGGCGGCAGGGCTTACGCAGGCGGAGTTCGGGGCGGCGATCAAGTACGGGGAGGAGACGGTCTCCTGCGTGGAGCGGGGGCGACGGATCCCCCGGCCGGAGTACCTGGACGCGGCGGACGAGGTGTTGGGCGCGGGCGGCAAGATCGCCGCGATGAAGAAGGACGTGTCGGAGGTCCGGTACCCGAAGAAGGTACGGGACTTGAAGAACCTGGAGGCGGAGGCCACCGAACTGTGCGCCTACAACAACTCCGTCATCCATGGACTGCTGCAGACCGAGGAGTATGCACGGGCAGTACTCAGCGCTCGCCGCCCGCCCTTCACTGCCGACCAGTTGGAACAGCAGGTGTCGGCACGCGTGGCGCGACAGGAGATCCTCAGCGACACGACAGCCGAGGCCGTCTTCAGTTTTATCCAATGCGAGTCGACGCTTCGTCGGCCCATCGGGGGCAAGATGGTGATGCGCAGGCAGCTCGAACGACTGTTGGAAGTCTGCGCGTTCCGCAACGTCGACCTTCAGGTACTACCTCTGAGCCGCGAGGAGAACTCGGGGCTCGACGGCTCGTTCAGGTTGCTCAGGCTCAGGGACGGCACCACGGTCGGTCACGTCGAGGTGGCGCACATCAGTCGCGTGATCGCGGAGCCGAAAGAGGTGCAGCTCCTGGACATCCAGTATGGAATCATCCGGGCACAGGCTCTCAGCCCACGGGAGTCGATGGCCCTCATCGAGAAAGTGCTTGGAGAGACATGAAGCTGGAGTGGATAAAGAGCAGTTACAGCACGTCCAGCGGCCCCGATTGTGTTGAGGTGGCCACCCCGGACGAGAGTCACGTCTTCGTCCGCGACTCCAAGAACCCGAACAGCCCCCACCTCGTCCTCGCTGCCACCACCTGGGCGACCTTCGTGCCGTACGCGTCCGAGCACTGACGTCGCACACACGTTGCCCGCACCCGAATGCACGGGTGCGGGCAACGGGCCACCGCTGCGTGTCAGTCGGCGACCGGAGCCGCCTCCTCCGCCACGTCCTCTCCCCGCGCCTGCTGCAAGGTCTCCGCGATCGCGGCGAACTCCTCCAACTGTGATGAGCAGGGCATCCCGAGCCGCCGGGGCAGGCTCATCACCGACGCAGCGACCGTCCCCGGCGGCGTTTACGGCAGCGGACCGCGCCATGCGGTGAACAGCAGTGTGTCGGCCGCTCGCGGCCCCTGCCCGGCGGGCAGGAGGTCACCGCTGATCCGGGTGAATCCGGCCTCGTCGAGGAGTTTGGCCCACACGTGTTCCTGGAGCACCCAGCGGCGCATCGTGGCCGGCTCCCCGTCCGGGGTCCTGGCCGGAATGTCGGCATGCTCCACGTCGGGCTGTGCGGGCGCCCCGCCGAGATAGTGGGCGAGGGTGGAGAACACCAGCCGTCCGCCCCGCCGCAGCGCGGACGCCGCCGCCGGCAGCAGTTGGCGCGGCTCGGTGAAGTCGACCGCGCCGAACATGCTGTAGAGCACGTCGTACGTGTCGGGCGCCGCCCGCAAGTGCTCCACGACGTCCGACCGCACCAGCTGCAGGCGCGGCGCGAGATGGCCGTACAGGTCCGTGGCCATGGCGTGCTGGGCGGGTGAGGCGTCGACGGCGACGACCCGGGCGGGCCGGTGGCGGACGGCCAGGTGGGCGGCGTGCCGGGCGGCGCCCGCGCCGAGGTCGGCGACGCACAGTCCGGACAGGTCACCGAGGATGTCCGGACCGGGCCCGCAGTCCTGGCCCCAGGCCCACCGGAACGTGTCGGGCACGGTCCGGTCGGTGGCGTGGTGGGTGCGGCCGTAGTGGTGCCACAGGTCTGTAGAGGTGAGGGCTGTCACCCGCTCCATGGTGGCGGGCACAGCTGCCAGACGGGCCGGTTCGCGGAATCTCACCCGGACGTGCCCCGGACCCCGGCGGCCGGCCGGAGCCCGGGGCACCGGGGCGGCTCAGTGGGAGTCGCTGCCAGGGTGACACGGGCTGCACTTGGCGGCGTCCTGCCACAGCGACAGGTCGACCTCCCAGCCGTCGGCCGCGACCCTGTGCGCGGTCTTCATCACGGAGCCGTCGTTCTTGAAGTCGACCTCGGGCACGTGGTGCAGGAAGTGCCCGCCGTTGAAGCGGTCGCACAGCTCGGCGTACGCCACGGTGTCCAGGATGATCGTGTGGACGCCGATGTCGACGAGCGAGCTCGGCGCCAGGCCCAGCTTGTCGCCCCGGTGGTTCATCGCGGTCAGCAGGTAGGCGTAGCCCTGCCCCAGCACCCGGGCCGCCATGACCGAGTCGTACGGGTGGTCCCGCATGAGGAGACCGACCTGCTTGTTCCACAGGGCGGCCGGCACGACCTCCCGCGCGGAGCGGATCGGGCCGGTCGTCGGGCAGGCGGCCGGGACGGTTGCAGCGGTGCTGGTTGCCATGGTGCCTCCGATGGACGGCGCCCCGCGGATCGGGGCGATGCACCCAGGGCACCGCACCGGCCACGCCGACTGTGATCAATTCTCGCCGCTCGCATGGCGTTTGCACGGTGTGAAAGCGGTCTCGACGCGGCCCGTGCAGCGCCTCTACCGTGGGACGCCCCCGGTAGTGCGGCGTGGGAGGGTCCGGTGTTCGTCGACCCGCTCTGGAACAGCACGAGAGCACGCGAGTTAGCCGCCCAGCGCCGCCCCGGCGCGCTGATCCGGCTCGGCCGCGAGCACCGAGCGTGGACACTGGCCGTACTCGGCGGCCGCATCGGCTGCTCGCCGGCCACCGTCTCGCGGCTCGAACGCAGTGCGCGGGTGGTCGACTTGGCCCTGGTGCACCGTGCCGCGCTGGAAGTCGGCGTGCCCCGACACATGCTGGTGGCTTCTCTCGCGCCGCCGTCCCCCGCAGCTCCGGCGGCCACTAGAGTGACGGCCAGTCCGCGTGACGCCGAGGAGGACCCCATGCGCCGCCGTACGCTGCTCACCGCCACGGCGGCCGCCGGACCGGTCGCCCTGCTGACCGGCCTGGACGACGCGCTCGCCAACACTCCAGCCCCTGTCGGCACCGGGCCCCTGGACGCTCGCCTGTCCTCCGCCCGGACCCTGTACGACAAGGGCGGACACGGTCAGCTCCTCGCCGCGCTGCCCGCCCTCATCGCCGACGGGCACAGCGCAGCCGCGTCCCGGCAGAGCCTCGACCAGGCCCGGCTCTCCTCGGTCTACAGCCTCGCCTCCGCCGTACTCATCAAGCTCGGCTCCTACGACCGCGCCCGCCTCACCGCCGACCGCGCCCGTACCTGGGCCGAAGTCTCGGGCTCGCCCCTCGCCGCGGCGGCCGCCGCGAGGGAACTGGCGATCGTGCTGCGCCACCAGGACCGTCACGCCGACGCCCAGCGGCTCATGACATCGGCGGCCGCCACCGTCGAGGCCACCGGGCTGCGCACGGAGGCAGCGGCGGCCGCCTACGCGCAGATGCTGTGCACCCTCGCCTACACCGCCGCCCGGGGCGGGCAGCGTGCCGACGCACTGGCGATGACCGAGGAAGCCCGCCGAGCAGCCTGCCGGCTCCCCGGCACCGCCCCGGCAGGCCGCCTGTTTCCGATCAGCCCAGCCGCCGTCGACCTGTACGCAGTCGGCGTGCACTGGGCCCTCGGCGACGCGGGCGCCGCCCTGGACGCGGGGAAGAACCTGCGCGCCGACCAGTTCCCGACCGCCGAACGCAAGGCCCGCATGGGCACCGACATGGCACGCGCCTGGTGGGCGTGGAACCGGCCAGAACAGACGGCCCACGCCCTGCTCGACGCCTACCGGGCCAGCCCCGGCGAAGTACGCGACCGGCCGGCGATCCGCAGCATCGTCGACGAGCTCGCCGAGCGGCACCCGCGGACCACGGGCGTACGGGAACTCCACACCGCCATGACCCGAGCCTGAACAGGCGCTGCAAGACACAGTGGCCGCTTGCCGGATGTCCGAGGGCCGTCACCCATCTCCCGAACCCGCTGCGGCGCCTCGGCGTAACGCGGTGGACGGGGTGCCGCGGCGGTGACGTCGGGGGCCGGACGAAGAAGGACGCCCCCGAAAGGGCGCCCCTCCTCACCTCAGGTCGTCGACCGACGCCTCCGCGCCCCCGGCCGCCGCTCGCTCGGCCGGGTCACCGGGTCGCCGGCGTCCAGCGCGGCCAGCCGGCGCCGCGTGCCGAAGTCGGCCAGGGCCTCCGCCAGCTTGTGGACCGACGGCTCGGGAGCCATCACGTCCACCCGCAGGCCGTGTTCCTCCGCCGTCTTCGCCGTCGCCGGGCCGATACAGGCGATCACCGTCACGTTGTGCGGCTTGCCCGCGATGCCGACCAGGTTCCGGACCGTCGAGGACGACGTGAACAGGACCGCGTCGAAACCGCCGCCCTTGATCGCCTCACGGGTGTCCGCCGGGGGCGGCGACGCGCGGACCGTGCGGTAGGCGGTCACGTCGTCGACCTCCCAGCCCAGCTCGATCAGGCCCGCGACCAGCGTCTCCGTGGCGATGTCGGCGCGCGGCAGGAAGACGCGGTCGATCGGGTCGAAGACCGGGTCGTACGGCGGCCAGTCCTCCAGCAGGCCGGCGGCCGACTGCTCACCGCTCGGCACCAGGTCCGGCTTCACGCCGAAGGCGATCAGCGCGTTGGCCGTCTGATCGCCCACCGCCGCGACCTTGATGCCCGCGAAGGCACGGGCGTCGAGGCCGTACTCCTCGAACTTCTCGCGGACCGCCTTCACCGCGTTGACCGACGTGAACGCGATCCACTCGTAGCGGCCCGTCACCAGGCCCTTGACCGCCCGCTCCATCTGCTGCGGGGTGCGCGGGGGCTCCACCGCGATCGTCGGGACCTCGTGCGGCACGGCGCCGTACGAGCGGAGCTGGTCGGAGAGCGACGCCGCCTGCTCCTTCGTACGCGGGACGAGCACCTTCCAGCCGAACAGCGGCTTGGACTCGAACCACGACAGCTGGTCGCGCCGGGCGGGGGCACTGCGCTCGCCGACCACGGCTATCACCGGCCGGCCGCCGTCCGGGGACGGCAGCACCTTCGCCTGCTTCAGCGTCTGCGCGATCGTGCCGAGCGTCGCCGACCAGGTGCGCTGCCGGGTCGTCGTACCGGCGACGGTCACCGTCAGCGGGGTGTCGGGCTTGCGTCCGGCGGACACCAGTTCGCCCGCCGCGGCGGCCACGGAGTCGAGCGTGGTGGAGACGACCACCGTGCCGTCCGACGCCCCGACCTCCGTCCAGCAGCGGTCCGAGGCCGTACGCGCGTCCACGAAGCGGACGTCCGCGCCCTGGGCGTCACGCAACGGCACACCGGCGTACGCGGGTACGCCGACCGCCGCCGCGACACCGGGGACGACCTCGAACGGCACCCCGGCCGAGGCGCACGCCAGCATCTCCTCGGCGGCGTACGCGTCGAGCCCGGGATCACCGGACACCGCACGCACGACCCGCCTGCCGCCCCGCGCGGCCTCCATGACAAGATGTGCCGCATCCCGCATCGCGGGGGCACTGGTGGTTGTTGACGCGCCGTCAACGACCGTCAGCTGGGGCGTGCCCGTGCCCGGATCCGACGTGTCGGAGTCCGTGTGCACTTCGGCGACGCCCTGCCTCGCGTGCGTGCGTACGACGTCGAGCACCTCGTGCTCGGCGACGAGGACGTCCGCGTTCGCCAGCGCCTCCACGGCGCGCAGGGTCAGCAGTCCCGGATCCCCGGGTCCGGCACCGAGGAAGGTGACGTGCCCGTGTTCCGGAGGGGCGGGAAGGGTGGTGGGGCTCACTGTGCTCGCTCCCCCATCAGACCGGCCGCGCCCTGCGCGAGCATCTCGGCGGCGAGTTCGCGACCGAGCGCCGTCGCCGCCTCGTGCGTCTCGGGCACGGGACCGGTGGTGGACAGCTGCACCAGCGTCGAGCCGTCGGTCGAGCCGACGACGCCGCGCAGGCGCATCTCCTTGACAATCTGCCCGTCGGCCTGGGGGTCCCCCCGCTCGAGCGGAGCCGAGAGTGGGGGAAGGTCGGCCAGCGCGCCCACGGGGGCGGAGCAGCCGGCCTCCAGGGCGGCGAGCAGGGAACGCTCGGCCGTCACGGCGGCCCGCGTGAGCGGGTCGTCGAGCTCGGCGAGCGCGGCGATCAGCTCCGCGTCGTCCGCGGTGCATTCGATCGCCAGTGCCCCCTGGCCGGGGGCGGGCAGTACCGTGTCGACCGACAGGAAGTCGGTCACCTCGTCACTGCGTCCGATCCGGTTCATTCCGGCGGCGGCCAGCACCACGGCATCCAGTTCGCCCTTGTGGACGTACCCGATGCGGGTGTCGACGTTGCCCCGGATCGGAACCGTCTCGATGTCCATGCCGTGGCTGCGCGCGTACGCGTTCAGCTGCGCCATGCGGCGCGGCGAACCCGTGCCGATGCGGGCGCCGCGCGGCAGGTCCGTGAGCTTCAGCGCGTCGCGCGTGACCATCACGTCGCGCGGGTCCTCGCGCACCGGAATGGCCGCCACGACCAGTTCGTCGGGCTGCGTGGTCGGCAGGTCCTTCAGCGAGTGCACCGCGAAGTCCACCTCGCCCCGCACCAGTGCCTCGCGCAGCGCGGCCACGAACACACCCGTGCCGCCGATCTGCGCGAGGTGCTCGCGCGAGACGTCACCGTACGTGGTGATCTCGACGAGCTCGACGGGCCGTCCGGTCACCTGGCTCACGGCTTCCGCCACCTGCCCGGACTGGGCCATGGCGAGCTTGCTGCGCCTGGTCCCCAGCCTCAGTGCCTTCTCAGTCATGCCGGCCCTCGGTTCCTTGCGTTCTTCTCGGTGCTTTCCTCGGCTCGGGAGACGGAGGCCACCGTCTCGGGGTCGAGGTCGAACAGGGTGCGCAGCGCGTCCGCGTACCCGGCGCCGCCGGGCTCGGCCGCGAGCTGCTTGACCCGTACCGTCGGCGCGTGGAGCAGCTTGTCGACCACCCGCCGCACGGTCTGGGTGATCTCCGCGCGGTGCTTGTCGTCCAGGCCGGGAAGCCGCCCCTCCAGACGGGCGATCTCGCCGGCCACCACATCGGCCGCCATGGTGCGCAGGGCGACGACGGTCGGCGTGATGTGCGCCGCCCGCTGTGCCGCCCCGAACGCGGCGACCTCGTCGGAGACGATACGCCGCACCTGGTCCACATCGGCAGCCATCGGAGCGTCCGCGGAGGCTTCCGCGAGCGATTCGATGTCGACGAGGCGCACGCCGGCCAGCCGGTGCGCCGCCGCGTCGATGTCGCGCGGCATCGCCAGGTCCAGCAGGAACAGCACGGGCTCGGGGCGCGGCGGCTCGGCCACCGGCTCCGGGCGGCGCCGCTCGGGGATCCGGCCGACGGTGGACGCGGTCGCGGCGAGCGCGCCGATCAGCTCGGCGTCGGCCTCCGGACCGCCGCGGCCGGTCCGACGGCGGTCGACGGTCGTGCCCGCGGCCCACGCGGCGTGCTGCTCCAGCGTCGCCGCGTCCATGCCGGCGACGGCGGCCTCCCCCATCACGGAGAAGCCGGGCCGTACGGCGGACAGGTCCAGCGGGCAGCCCTCTTCCGTGCCCACGGAGGTGGGCGGGAGCGGTGCCTCCTCGACCGGGACGGTCCCGACGGCCGGCTGCTCGCCGACCCGGCCCTCGACGCCCGCGGCGATCGCGTCGGCCGTGAGGACCAGTCCCGTCGCACCGGTGCAGGAGACGACGACGTCGGCACGTGTCAGCTCGAACGGCACCGATCCCATCGGGACCGCGCGGGCCAGCACGTCCGTGTCGTCACCCTCGGCGAGACCCTGCCCGCGCTGCTCTTCGAGCAGGTGTGCGAGACGCTCGGCACGCTCGGGCGTGCGGTTGGCGATCACGATCTCGCCGACACCGGCCCGCGCGAGCGTGGCCGCGGCCAGCGAGGACATCGAACCGGCGCCGATGACCAGCGCCTTCTTGTCCCGCGCCCACGTCTCGACGGGCGCGCCGACGGCGAGCTGCTCCAGGCCGAAGGTGACCAGGGACTGCCCGGCGCGGTCGATACCGGTCTCGGAGTGGGCCCGCTTGCCGACCCGCAGCGCCTGCTGGAACAGGTCGTTCAGCAGCCGTCCGGCGGTGTGCAGTTCCTGCGCGCGGGCGAGCGCGTCCTTGATCTGGCCGAGGATCTGGCCCTCGCCCACGACCATCGAGTCAAGGCCGCAGGCCACCGAGAACAGGTGGTGGACGGCCCGGTCCTCGTAGTGCACATAGAGATAAGGAGTGAGCTCCTCCAGGCCGACCCCGCTGTGCTGGGCGAGCAGCGTGGACAGCTCGGCGACGCCGGCGTGGAACTTGTCCACGTCGGCGTAGAGCTCGATGCGGTTGCAGGTGGCGAGGACCGCGGCCTCGGCGGCGGGCTCCGCGGCGACCGTGTCCTGCAGCAGCTTGATCTGCGCGTCCACGCCCAGCGAGGCCCGCTCCAGCACGCTGACCGGCGCGCTGCGGTGGCTCAGTCCGACGACGAGGAGACTCATGCCGGCATCACGGCGGGTACGTCCCCGTCGGGCCCCTGGTCGGTGGCGGACTGCTTGCGGGGGGCGGCCGGGGCGGCGACGGGCTCGGCCGTGGCCTCCTCGCCGGCCTTGCGCTGCTCGTGGAAGGCGAGGATCTGCAGCTCGATGGAGAGGTCCACCTTGCGCACGTCGACACCGTCCGGGACGGTCAGCACGGTCGGCGCGAAGTTCAGGATCGAGGTGACACCGGCGGCCACGAGACGGTCGCAGACCTGCTGGGCGGCGCCGGCGGGGGTCGCGATCACGCCGATCGACACGCCGTTGTCCGTGATGATCGACTCGAGCTCGTCGGTGTGCTGCACCGGGATCCCGGCGACGGGCTTCCCGGCCATCGCGGGGTCGGCGTCGATCAACGCGGCGACCCGGAAACCACGGGAGGCGAACCCTCCGTAGTTGGCGAGGGCGGCGCCGAGGTTACCGATGCCGACGATCACAACCGGCCAGTCCTGGGTCAGGCCGAGTTCGCGGGAGATCTGGTACACGAGATACTCGACGTCGTAGCCGACGCCCCTGGTCCCGTACGAGCCCAGGTAGGAGAAGTCCTTGCGCAGCTTCGCGGAGTTGACCCCCGCGGCGGCCGCCAGCTCCTCCGAGGAGACCGTGGGCACCGAGCGCTCGGAGAGCGCGGTGAGGGCGCGGAGGTACAGCGGAAGGCGGGCGACGGTGGCCTCGGGAATCCCTCGGCTACGGGTCGCCGGTCGGTGAGTTCGGCCAGTTGCCACGGTGCTCCTGCGGGTAGAGCGGGGCTTCAGGCGGTCATACGTCAGGTCATACGTCCCCGGACCGCCCCGTCGAATGCAGGCTATGTCTTTGTGAACGCGTGCACAAAGATTGTGTCCGATTTGCCCGGCCAACGTGACCGGGGTCACGCGCCCCCGGCGCACTCGCGGGGAACCGGCGCACGAGCGCCACCGTTCCTTTTCTTCTGGGGGCAAAACCGCACACT
This sequence comes from Streptomyces sp. NPDC059787, assembly GCF_042732315.1. Taxonomy (NCBI): domain Bacteria; kingdom Bacillati; phylum Actinomycetota; class Actinomycetes; order Kitasatosporales; family Streptomycetaceae; genus Streptomyces; species Streptomyces sp. NPDC059787. Next base: position 4,537 of record NZ_JBHWHX010000001.1, on the reverse strand, counting down.
CTCCTCTGTGAATCCCGCCCCCGAGACCAAGCCGCCATCGATCCTAAGCGACTTTCCAGCCGGTTTGGACTGGCCGGTCAGTCGGTGAGGGCCCTGCGGAGACGGTCCTCGTCCACACGCCAGAAGGTGTGCTGGCGGCCGTCGACGAGGACGACGGGGATCTGCTCCCAGTACCGGTCGTGCAGCTCCCGGTCCTGGGTGATGTCCTTGCGCTCCCACGGGACGCCGAGCTCCTCGCACACCTTCTCCACCACCACCTGCGCGTCGTCGCACAGATGGCAGCCGGGCTTGCGCACGAGGGTGACGAGCCGGTCCTGCGGGGCGGCCGGGGTGTTGCGGCGGAAGAGTGGGCTCATACGGGCCATTGTCACGCCCGCCTTAACGACTCGGACCCGGAGAGTTCACGACGCTCGAACCTCTCGGCTCCGGAACATCCGCGCCGACTGGCTATGCTCACGCCATGGCCGCTCTCGGATGGCTCACCCCCCGTAGGCGCTCCGCCACGGCACGCAGCGTGTTGGCAGGCGAGGCCTCGGCGGAGGCAGCGCGCAAGTCCACCCAGGAAGTTTCCGAACGCGAACCGGAGTTCCCGGTCGTCGGGGACGAACGGGCCGCCGCGTTCTTCGACCTGGACAACACGGTGATGCAGGGCGCCGCCCTGTTCCACTTCGGGCGGGGACTGTACAAGCGGAAGTTCTTCGAGACGCGCGACCTCGCCCGGTTCGCCTGGCAGCAGGCGTGGTTCCGGCTGGCCGGGGTCGAGGACCCCGAGCACATGCAGGAGGCCCGCGACTCGGCGCTCTCCATCGTCCAGGGCCACCGCGTCTCCGAGCTGCAGTCCATCGGCGAGGAGATCTACGACGAGTACATGGCCGAGCGGATCTGGCCGGGCACCCGTGCGCTGGCACAGGCGCACCTGGACGCCGGGCAGCGGGTGTGGCTGGTGACGGCGGCGCCGGTGGAGATCGCCACGGTGATCGCCCGCCGGCTGGGGCTGACCGGGGCGCTGGGGACGGTCGCGGAGTCGGTCGACGGCGTGTACACGGGCAAACTGGTGGGCGAACCGCTGCACGGACCCGCGAAGGCGGAGGCGGTACGCGCCCTCGCCCTGGCGGAGGAACTGGACCTCGGCCGCTGCGCGGCGTACAGCGACTCGCACAACGACATCCCGATGCTGTCCCTGGTCGGCCACCCCTACGCGATCAACCCGGACTCCAAGCTCCGCAAGCACGCCCGCCGCATGGACTGGCGCCTACGCGACTACCGCACCGGCCGCAAGGCGGCCAAGGTCGGCATCCCGGCGGCAGCAGGCGTCGGCGCGGTGGCCGGCGGCACAGCAGCCGCCATCGCCCTCCACCGCAAACGCCGCTGACGGCCGGCCACAACCCGCCCGAGACCGCGGACACCCGCCACGCCGCACCCACCGCGGACACCCGCGCACCACGTTCCCGCGCACACCCGCACACCCGCACACCCGCACACCCGCACACCACGTTCCCGCGCACACCCGCACACCACGTTCCCGCGCACACCCGCATACCACGTTCCCGCGGGCAGTCGTGCCGCTGGGGCGGCACGGGTGGGCGCGACGGCACCCCGCGAACGCCGGGCCGCGCGACAAACCCCCGCCCGGCCGCGACACCGGGCACCCGCCGCCCCGCCACACGGGCGGACGCGACGGCATCCGGCGAACGCCGGGCCGCGCGACAAACCCCCGCCCCGACCCCTGGCCCCGTCAACCCCGCCGCAGCACCACGCCCCCGGTCAACCCCCATCCCCCCGCCGAACCGACCACCGGGGACCACTTCCGCCACCCCGCCCCCGAACCCGGCCAATCCAACTGCCTTACCCCACAACCCCCTTGCCCAGTCCTCTTGGCTGCACACGGCCACAACCCGCCCCACACCCACCCGAAACACGAACCATTCCGGTCAACAACCGATCACCACACCGCCCCCGAACGCCCATCAACCGGTTACGGAAACGACGTAATCGATGATTTGAGCAACTCGGTGTAGCAGAGCCTGTACGAAGCGTTATTCTCCTCAGACGCAATTCGGTACCCCCACCTCGCTACGACGGGTGAACGGTCCCGCACTGCACGTGATGGAAGCTCTGCCTCTGGGAGTCCCGTGTACCCACACGTCGGGGTTGACGCCTCGGGCCTGGCTAAGCTGCGCGCGACAGTCGCGACAGCCCGAGACCTGCTGCGCGGCATCGTCCCCACCGCGCACACGGTCCCCGCGTTCGCCACCGCCCCCGCCGCCGGCCCGTGCTACGCCCTCGCCGACGGCAGCGCCGCGGTCGGCGGACGGGGGTGCCGCCCCACAGCGCCCTCCACACCCCCCGCCGCCGCGGCCAGGGGCGCGGCCAGGGGATCCGCCGCCAGGGCGGCCACCGGCACCCCCGCCGCCCGCCGCCCCGCCGCCGACAGCGACAGTGCCCGGATGATGGACCTCGTCGAGCGCGCCCAGGCCGGCGAGGCCGAGGCCTTCGGCCGGCTGTACGACCAGTACAGCGACACCGTCTACCGCTACATCTACTACCGCGTCGGCGGCAAGGCGACCGCCGAGGACCTCACCAGCGAGACCTTCCTGCGCGCACTGCGCCGCATCGGCACCTTCACCTGGCAGGGCCGCGACTTCGGCGCCTGGCTGGTGACCATCGCCCGCAACCTCGTCGCCGACCACTTCAAGTCCAGCCGCTTCCGCCTCGAGGTCACCACCGGGGAGATGCTCGACGCCAACGAGGTCGAGCGCTCCCCCGAGGATTCCGTTCTCGAGTCCCTGTCCAACGCCGCCCTCCTCGATGCCGTACGACGACTCAACCCCCAACAGCGGGAGTGCGTCACGCTCCGATTCCTCCAAGGTCTGTCCGTCGCCGAGACCGCCCGCGTGATGGGCAAGAACGAGGGTGCCATCAAGACCCTCCAGTACCGGGCCGTCCGCACCCTCGCCCGGCTCCTCCCGGACGACGCCCGCTGACCGGACACACCCGCCGACCGGAACACGCTCTGCGACACCCAACTCACGTTACGTGAAACCCGGTTGGCTTCCTCATTCGGTCATCCCGGGTCCGTAACCCAAGTGCCGCGCCACTCGTTGTGCGGGATACAGGCTCCCTGTGGTCACCCCCTGACCGACTTCGATCACTCGATCGTGTGGCCCTGGTCAGGGCGGGAACCCTCAGGACCCCCTGGGGAGTCGACCGTGATGACGAGAGGAGGTGCCGCCAGTGATCGCGAACGTATCGGCGCACCGGCGGGCGAACGCCTTCGCCCAGGCCCTGGAGGAGCAGTCCGACCGGGGCACGGCGGCCGAGCAGTCCGAAGGATCGGCACCGGCCCCGGCCGCCGCCGCGGAGACCGAGCAGGCGCAACTGCTCGCGCTGACCTCCGGCCTCGGCGCGCTACCCAAGCCGGAACTGGACCCCGAGGTCAAGGTCGTCCAGCGGGCCCAGCTGGTGGCCGCGTTCGAGGCCATGCTCCAGGAGGGCACCGCTGCGGGCGAGGCGACGCATCAGGCCGTACCCGAACAGCGCTCGCGCCGGGCCAGGGGCACCCACCGGGCGACCCCGCTGGGCAAGCTGCGACCACGCTCGCGGCTGGCCAAAGGGCTCACCGCGGGCGGACTCACCGTCGGCGTCGCCGCCGGCGCCCTGGGCGGAGTCGCCGTCGCCAGCTCCGACGCCCTGCCCGGTGACTCCCTCTACGGAGTCAAGCGCGGCATCGAGGACGTCAAGCTCGGCCTCGCCGACGGCAACGACGAGCGTGGCCGGGTCTACCTCGACCACGCCTCCACCCGCCTCGGTGAAGCCCGCCGGCTGATGGAGCGCGACCGCGGCGGCACCCTCGACCACGAGTCCCTCGGCGAGATCCGCCGCGCCCTGTCCGGCATGCGGCACGACGCCGCCGAGGGCCACCGGCTGCTGCGCGAGGCCTACCAGCGCGACCCGGACTCCCTGGGCCCCATGCAGGCGCTCTCCTCCTTCTCCCGGACGCACCGCCAGAGCTGGGGCACCCTGCGCGACCGGCTGCCCGTACAGCTGGGGGACGTGAGTGAGCAGGTCTCGTCGGTGTTCGACGCCATAGAGAAAGACGTCGCCCCGCTGCGTTCGCTGCTCCCCCAGCCCTCGACCGACGAGGACGGCGACGGCGCGGAGCGGCGCGGCTCCGAGTCGACACCCGGCACCCCGTCGTCCGGCACGGGCTCCTCGCAGTCCCCCGACACGGGCGACGGCACCTCCGGCGAGAGCGGCACCGGCAGCGCCGACCCCTCCGGTTCCGCCGACACCGGCCGCGAGAGCGACGGCCTGCTCGGTGGCAACACCGGCGGCCTGCTCGACCCGCCCAAGGAAAGCGGCACCGTCTCCACCTCACCACCGGCGGAAGGCCGCATCACCCCGCCCCCCGCCCCCGACATCACCCTCCCACCCCTCCTCCCCGGCCTCCTCCCAGGCCTGGGCATCGACAGCGAGGACGACGAGTAGAACCGAATGCGCAGTTCCCCGCGCCCCTCAAGGGGCGCGGGGAACTGCG